>CAZNSL010000043.1:0-13844 GCA_964574975.1 uncultured Alcaligenaceae bacterium
ACCCCGTCCAGCTCGTTCAACGGTTTCCATGGGACTTACACCGGCGCAATCTGCCAAATCTGTGGATGTCATCCTACTCCGTCGGCAGTTCGTAACACACCATCTCCGTGTGGCTGCGCAGGTACGCCCGGCCGCGGGCCACGGTCAGGTGGTTCCACACCTTCGGCCCCTCGAGCGCCCGGATGGCGGCCACCTCCTTGCACGCCTTCGGCGACGCTTCGACCAGCGCCAGCCTTCCTCCCTCCGCACCGACGATGAGCAGGTCGCCCGCCAGCAGGAGTTGGCCGTGGCCGTACCGGCCGTCCTTCCACTTGCGCTTGCCGGTCGTCGCATCGATACAGGCCAGGATGCCGTCGTCGATGCCGTAGATGTAGCTGCCCGCGAGCACGGGACTGGCGAACTTGCAGCGCATCTGCGAGGTCCGCCACAACTCCTCGACCGCGAATCCGTCTCCGGACTTCGTCAGTCGGAGCGCCACCCCGCCCATGGAGTAGCCGGCCGTGAGGAATAGGCGGTCGTCGCCGAGGACGAGCGGCTGGGCGACGTTGATGCCGGGATCGTTCGGGTGGACGAACGGGACGTTCCACAACTCCTTGCCGGTCGCCGGGTCGTAGCCGGCCGCGGCCGTGGCGTCGAACGTCAACACCTGCCGCACGCCGCAGAGCGTCGCCAGCATCGGCGAGGCGTAGCCGGCTTTGCGCGATCCGGACTGCCAGACCGGCTTGCCCGTATCGCGGTCCAGAGCGACGACGGCCCGGCCCGCGGCCGCTGGCGTCTGCGCGCCGGGGTTGACGATGACCAGGTTGTCCACGACCAGCGGCGAGCCGGCCATCGCCCACTCGATGTTCGGGGCCTCGGCCGAGCAGGCGTCGTAGCGCCACTTGAGCTGGCCAGTCGTCCCGTCGAGGCGCAAGAGAACGCCGGTCGCGCCAAAGGTGTACACGTCGCCGCCGGCGATGGTCGGCGTCGCGCGCGGGCCGGGACCACCGACCGGATCGCTGAACGCGGCTTCGTACTCGTAGACCCAGCGCTGATGGCCGGTATTCGCGTCGTAGCAAACGACGGCCTCGTTGGCGTTGCGCTGCTCCATCGTGACGGCGGCACTGCCGACGACGCTGAACCCAGAGTAACCTTCGCCGGCCGGCTGTCGCCAGAGCGGCTTCGGCGGATTGGCCGTCCAGTCGCGGGCCAGTGTCAGTCCGGTAATGACGCCATCGCGGCGGACGTTGCGGAATTCGGGATAATCCTCGGCTGTCGGTTCGCCGATGGGTTGCCCTGCGGCCTGCGACTGGCTGCCGCGGTCGGCGGTGACGACTTGCGATGCGACCGGCTCCCAGCGTGGCACCAGTCTCGGCCGCATGAACCCGTCGAACGCGACGCCGCGGACCAGTGCCAGCGGTAGCCCGACCAGGAGGGCGAACAGCCCGTACCGTACCCCCGGCCGAAGCCCGGAGCCGAAGAGCAGCCAGGCGGCAACGACGAGGCCGCACAGAAGTACAAACGACGAGCAGGCCAGGGTAAAGGTCTGCGCGTCGAGATTGTCGCTGACCACGTAGAGTGGCAGGAACCAGGCGATGGCGGCGGCGACGAGGGCGGTGATGGGAATCCACAGGCGGCGGATGCCGCAGTGTTCGGTCATCGTCTGGCTCCCTGACGTGCGGGCACGGATTGGTTTTAGCGACGCTTCGTCGAAGCGTCTTCGACGCACAGCGCCCCGACGTATCCCGGCGGCACCTCCAGTGATTCGAGCGACCAGCGGCCGGATTGCGCCAGGTCGTGGTCCGTGGCGAGCAATCGGGCCGGTTCGCCGACGGAGACGCGGAAGCCGTCGAGCGGCACCGTCAGCCCGAGGCCGAGGGCTTTCAGATACGCCTCCTTGCGCGTCCAGACGCGGTAGAAGCCGAACCGCTGTTGGTCGGTTGGCAACGCCGCGATGTCGGCGACCTCGGCCGGGGCGAAGTAGCGTTCGGCCAGTTCGCGCCAGTTGAGGTCGTCGCGGACGAATTCGATATCGATACCGACTTCGCGGCCCACGGCGGCGGTCACGAGTATCTGTTCGTGCGAATGCGACACGTTGAAGCGCCATGCGGTCGCGGCGTCGAGTTCCGGCTTGCCGGCGCGGCCGACGCGGAACTCCACGTCGAGCGGGTCGATTCCCAGGTGGTCGGCCATGACTTCGCGCAGGTAACACCGCCCGCGCACGAAGGCGATGCGGTCGCGCTCGCGGACGAATCGGTTGGCCCGTTCGACCTCATCCGGGGCGAGCGTGGCCGCCTCAAACTCGTCCAACGACTCGCCGCTGCGCAATTGACGGCCACTCGGGTAGACCTGGCTCGCCCGCCACCCGCACCAGCCGCGCAACTCCGCAAGCAACGCCTCACGGTTCGTCGTCAAATAAAAGTGATCGCCAGGAAGGACCGACGCACGGTACAGCCCGGTCGTTTGCTGGCTCCAGGCGGACAGTTCGGCCGCTGTGACCCGCGCGTCGTTGTCGCCGGTAAACGCAGCGATCGGCAAATCGATCGACGGCTCATCGGAGTACCGGTACGTCTCGTGCGCCGCGAAGTCGGCCCGCAACAGCGGCAGGTACGCCTGCATCAACTCGGCGTTGTCGAGAACGGCCGCCGGCGTGCCGTTGAATTGCTTGAGCGCCGCCACGAACTCCGCGTCGGGCAGGGCGTGCAGCGGCGGAAAGCGCGGTGGCAAGTGCGCTGCGGACCGGCCGCTGACGATCAGCATCGACGGCATCGGCGCGCCGCGGCGGCGGAACTCGCGGGCCAACTCGAACGCCGTCAGCGCACCGAGGCTATGGCCGAACAGCGCAAACGGCTCCCGGATCGGCGCGATCGCATCGGCGATGGCCGAGACGAGCGGCGGCAGCCGGTCGAACGCCGGCTCGCGGAAGCGGCCCTCGCGGCCGGGAGGCTGCACCGGCAGAACCTCGACGCCGGGCAGCGCGTCGATCCACGGGCGATACGCCGACGCGCCGCCGCCGGCGTACGGCAGGCAGACGAGCCGCAACCGGGCGGGGACGTGCTCGCGCTTGTACGGTAGCCAGGGGTTCGCGGGCATGGCGTCAGAATACCAATCCGAGCCGGAAGCGTAAGCGACGGCCGCTTGCGCCAAGGGGCCGTCGCTTACGCTTCCGGCTCGGATTTGCTCACCCCTTGACGCCGACATACCATGTCGTTGACGGGAGACTCGTTGCGATGATCGCGACCCGCACGGAGTTCAGCGTGGTGTCCACGCCCTCGCGAGCCGCCGACTTGCCGGTGCAAACCGTCGGGCTGCTGAAGGCGGCTCGGCAACTGTACCGCGACCTACCCGCCGACGCGGTGCTACTCGTCACCGAGACGCCGCTCGACTGGGACGATGTCGCTGCGCACTTGTCCGGCTGCCGGCTGTTCGTCGCCGCCCAGACGCCGGCCCTCGTCGCCACGGTCGATGCACACAAGGCCATCACCGCGCTGCCGCTCGAAGTCGATACGCGGCCCATCGAGGATCGGGTCGGGGCGGCGATGCTCAAGGCCATTGCGGCGGATGTCGTGCAGTCCGGCGCGCACATCATCCTCTTGTACAACGGCATCGCCAGCGAGCCGGGCCGGCCGGAGCCGATCGACTCCTTGAGCGTCATCCACCTCGGTGAACACCTCGAACGGCTGACGGCCAGCGACTTGCGACGGCTCGACACGTCGGTGCCGCTCGACACGCTACGGCCGGTCGTCGACCTGGCCACCGAGATCGGCCGTGAGGGCCGCGAGAGCAAGCCGGTCGGCACGCTGTTCGTAGTCGGCGACACGAAGCGCGTGCTGGCGATGTCGCGACCGCTGAACTTCAACCCGTTCCGCGGCTACCCGGCCGACGAGCGCGACATCCGCGACCGGAAGGTGCGCGAGGCGATCAAGGACCTGGCGCAGCTCGAGGGAGCGTTCCTGATCGGCCGCGACGGCATCGCCGTGGCCGCTTGCACGTACATCGACGCGACGGCCGACGGCATCACGCTGTCGAAGGGCCTGGGCACGCGACACTGGGCGGCGGCCGCCGTCAGCCGCAAGACGCAGGCGGTGGCCGTCGCGGTGAGCCAGTCGTCCGGGGCAGTGCGCATCTTCCAGGACGGTGAGGTCGTGTTGCACATCGAACCGCTAGCCCGACCGCACATCTGGCAGCCGTTCCGCCTGGAGAACCAGGAACTCGACGAGGACGGCAAGCCGCCCACGTTGCGCTGATTCCTCGTTCCCAGGCTCTGCCTGGGAACGAGGAGTTGGCACGAAGCCGCGAAATCGGCAGATAAACCCCTAGGATGAAACAGACGCGGCCGACCGCGGGTAGACCTCGGAGCGCGTCCGCACGCCCGCCATATCAGGAGTTGCATTTCCATGCTTCGACCGACCCGCTGGCTTGCGGCGCTGACCGCCGCCACCCTCGCCACGGCGACCCCGGCTGCGCCCGTGACGCCCGGCTCGACCGAATCGCCGCTGGCCGTCGTGCCCGCCAAAGCGCCGATCGTCGTCCACGTCCGCGGCCTGGAGCGCGTCCGCGGCCGGCTCACCGCCATGCTCAAAGAGGCGGTGCCCGATGTGGCCGACGAGTTCGTCAAGAGCATCGACGCCGGCTTCGGCAACACGCCCGTCGGGGCTGCCCTGGCCAATCGCAACCTCAGCGGCCTCGACAAGAACGGCTCGGTGTTCGTCGCTCTGCTCGAACTGCCGACGCCCGAGGTCGAGACGCCGCCGGTCGCCGTCATCGCCAAGGTGTCCAAGTACGCCGAGTTCCGCGATGGCCTATTGACCGCCGACGAGAAGAAAACGCTTCAGACCGACCCGGCCGGGTTCGAGAAGGCCGAGGTCATGGGCGGTAACCTGTATCTGCTGGACCGCGGCGGGTACGCGGCCGTCACCATGAGCAAGGACGTTGCCGCACTTCTGGCGAAGAAGGGCGACGGTCTCGACACCCGCCTCAAGCCGGAGCTGGCCAAGAAGGTCGTCGAAAACGACGTGGCCGTGTTCGTCAACGTCGGCGCGGTCGCCAAGACCTACGCCGACCAGATCAAGCAGGGCCGCGACTTCGCCGGCATGATGATCGAACAGGCGGCCGCCCAGGCCGGCAACCTGCCGGAAGGGACGAAGAAGGTTGTCGAGTCGACGTTTCAGGTTCTCGAGGACGGCAAGGATTTCGTCCTGGCCTTCGATTTCCGTCCCGACGGGCTGGACGCCCAACTGCATCTGACCGTCGGCGCGGACACGGCGACGAGCAAAGCAATGAAGGACTCGCGGCCGGGCAAGACCGACGAAATCGGCACACTACCGGCCGGCTTCATCGGTTACATGGCCACGCGGCCGGCCCCAGGGTCGGTGTCGCCGGGGATGTCCGCGGGCAAGGACAACAAGGTGCTGGAGGCGGCCGTCAAGGAACTCAACGAGGCCGGCAATAGCCTCGGGTTGACCGGCGCGGACTTCCCCAGCCCGAGCCTGAGTGTGGCCGTCTTCAAGGACGCTCAGAAGGCGCTGGCGGCAAACCTCAAGGTGTTCGAGGCGATGACCGGCGATGGGGCGATGCAGATGGCCCCGGTGAAGGGCAAGCCGGAGATCAAACCGGATGCCGAGACGTACAAGGGCATCAAGTTCACCTCCGTGCGACTCGTCTGGGATTTCGAGAAGATGGCTGCCTCGGGTGGCGATGCGCTCAAGGACGAGCTGAAGAAAATGCTCGGCGAGGACCAGAAGGCATGGCTCGGCGTCCAGGGCGACAAGCTAATTACGGTCACGGCCAAGGACTTCGCGGCGGCCAAGGCGATCCTCGACAAGTTCCTGGCCGGCACCGCGACGCTCGGCTCCGATCCGGCGTATGCGGCCACGCGCAAGCAGTTGCCGGAGGCCGCGACTTCGCTGATCGTCCTCGACGCCGGCCGGTTCGCGCAGACGGCCGGCGACTACATGTTGAAGATGATCAAAACTAGCCCGGCCGGGGGCCTCTTGCCGAACGTGCCGGACGGCATCAAGCCGATCGCGGGCAAGCCGGCATACATCGGCATGGTGCTGGCGCTGCGGCCAGAGTACGCGACGTTCGACCTGTTCCTGCCGGTGACGGGCGTGAAGGAGATCAAGCGCGTGATCGACGCGGCCACGGCGGGGCAGTAATCGGACCCTGCCGCGGACTCGGTGGGGCGCGAGCGCGATTCGGGTATCCCTCGCGGCCGGACAAGCCCGAAGGAGACCCGAATCGCACTCGAAGCCCTCGATACTCTGCCGCTTACGGCACGCCCGCACCGAAGCGGTTGCGGAACTGGCCAAAGTCGAAAGCGTTGATCGTGCCGCCGGCGTCGAAGTCCAGGAAATCGAGGTACGCCGTCTGGCCCGTCGAGGAGCCGAAGGCCGGACGGAATTGCCCGAAGTCGAACGCGTTATTAGTGCCGTCGCCGTTCGCGTCGCCGAACAGACGGAATAGGCCGTTGGCGATGCTGCCGTCGAGCGCGAAGTCGTCGCCGCCGGTGCCGTTGCCGTCGCCGTCGAGTTGCTGACCGTTCGCCGTCACCTGATTGGCCCGCACCACAACGCGGTACCGCCCGTCGGCCAGCGAGCCGAACTCCGTCTCCGCGCCGGTGAACCCGGCCAGCGTCACGACGGTGACGCCACCGACGACGTTGGCCGTCGCCGTGAACCCGCCGACCGTTCCGCCGCCGATGCGCGACAGGGCAAAGGCGTCGGCCACAGCGCCGGCGAACGTCACCTGTGCGTCGAACGATACGGTGATCGACGCGACGCGCGACCGATGTTGCTGCGTGCCATCGCCGGCCACGACGGTGCCGACTCGCGGGGGAGTGGCACCACCCCCGACGCTGGCTCGCACGGTGTACTCGCCGGACGTGCCGCCGGCCGCGGCGACGCGGACGCGGTAGTTGCCAGCCAGCGCCGCCGTATGCGCCAGGGCGGCATTGCGGCCGTCGCCGGCTGAGTTGTCGTCGCTGGCCACCAGGACGTTGTTCGGGTCGTACAGCTCGAGGCGCGGGTCGAGGACGTTGGGCAGTTGGCCCGGGCCACCGCCCGGGGTCGTCGTCGAGAGCGCGAGGACTTGGCCGACCGCGGCGGTGAACTGATACCAGTCGACGCTGCCGCTAATTGCGCCCAAGGCCGCGCCCGACGCGCCGAGCGGTTGGGCCGTTGCGAAGCTGTCGTTGGCCTCGGCGTCGAACGTGCCGCCGGCGACGACCGTCGCCTGGTAGTCGATGTCCGGCCCGCCGCCGACGCGGAGGTAGTACGTGCCGGCCACCGGCGCGACGAAGTTGGCGGCGATCTGGTCCACGTTCGTCGCCCCGGCGACACCGGCGACGGCGACCGCCCCGGCCGCGTCGAGAATGGCGATGTCGAGGCTGCCGGCCGTTGCGCTCTCGATGACGGCGGACGCACTCTGGCCGACCGTCAGCGCGAACGAGTACAGGTCCACGCCGAGCGGGGCGGTGCCGAGCGAACTCGTCGTGGACAGGATGACATCGGCCTGGTAGCTACCGGTCGTGCCCGAGGCTCCCATGACGCGGAAGTAGTAGGTGCCGGTCGTCGAGATGACGTAGTTGTATACGGCCGAGAACCCGGATGCGCCGCCGACGATGCTGGTGCCGTCCTCGGTGGCGATGGCGGTCCCGGCCGAGTTCAGGAGCGCCGCCTGCGGAGCCAGGGCGGACGTGGACACGGCCCGCAGCGTCACCACGTCGCCTGCGGTGAACTGGTACGAGTACAGGTCGGTGTCGCCGGCGGTGATCGTCCCACCCGCGCTGGCGAAGTACGGCACGGCCCGCCAGGCGTTCGATGCGTTGTTCGCCGTGCCGGTTGTGTTGTTCGACTCGACTTCGGCGGTGAACGTGCCGCCCGTGTTCGGAGCCGTGCCGGAGTTCTCCAGGGTGATGCCGAGCTGATACGTCCCGGTATTGTTCGAGTTGGCCCGGTGGGCGCGGACGTAGTAGGTATCGGTCGTCGTGACGGTGTAGCGGTACACGAGGGCGTCGAAGCCGGGGCCGCTGTCGTCGTCGCTGGCGAGAATCGTGGTCCCGGCCCCGGCGCGGTAGAGCCGCACCAGCGGGTCGGTGTTGGTGCCGCGGCCCGACGGGGCACCCGACTGGCTGAGGGTCAGCGCGTCGCCGGCCTGGAGGATGCCGATGTTGAAGTAGTCGTTGTCGGTACTCGAACTGATGTTGCCCGAGATGCCCATCTGGTAGAGGTTGTTGTTCGGGACGGCGTAGTAGGTCGCGCCCGGGTCGGCCGTGCCGGTGGTGCCGTTCGGCTCCGACTCGACGACGAGGGCGGTCGGCGACACCTCGCTGCGGCCGCGCACGGTCGCGCTTTGAAGCCCGCCACCCAGATTCACGAACCCTGGCGCGAGCGGCTGCGCCGTAGCGAGCGCGTCGTTGGCCGCGCCGCCGTTGGATTCCGCTTCCGGCGCGGCGTTGAGCGTAACCAGGATCGTGAAGCTCCCCGTCGTCGCGCCGACGCCGCTCACGGCTAACGTGTAGGTGCCCGCCGTCGAAATCGGGATCAGGTTCAGCGTCACCGCGGAGCCAGCGGTAGCCGCCGACGCGCTCTGATTCGTACCCGGCCCGGTCACGGCGACCGTGGGCTGTAACGTGGACGACGGCGCGACGGTCACGTTGACCGTCTGGTTGGCATCGAGATCGAGCGTGAAGCTGTCGGTGTCGCCCGCGAACTGGATGGTGGCAACGGAGGTGTTGCCGTCGTAGGCGAGCGAGCCGAGCGGGGCGTCCGCGGTCAAGGGCACGGGGAAGGCAAGCGAGTCGATGTCGAGAGTCACGGTGCCGTTGTCGAACGCCGCGTTTGGGTTCCCCTGCGAGTCGTGGAACGCCCCGGCGGCCACGGCGAGGCTCAGCGACTGCTCCGTCGTGAGGTCGGTGAGCGCAAAGCGCACGGTCGTGTTGCCGTTGAGCAGGCTGAAGCCCGTGACCGTGCCGCGCACGAGGCTCAGGTCGCTGGTCTGGACCGAGGCCGGGTCGATGGCTTGGTTGAAGTTCACATCGACGGTGGTGAAGGGCAGGGCCACGAATGCGTTGGCCGCCGGCGTGACGGACGTCACTTGGAGCGGCGTCGCGTCGAAATAGAAGTTCGATGCGAACGCGGCGACCGCGCTGCTATCACTGGCGCGGGTGAACGCTCCGGCGGCAATCGCAATCGCCTGGTTGCCCTCGGCCGTCACCGGGTCGGTGGCGAAGGTGAACGTAGCCGTCGTGCTGCCGGCAGTGTACGAGACGCCCGTTGCGGGCTGGCCGTTGACGACGAAGTCCGACGCTTCGAGCGTACCCGCGGCGATCGGGCTGGTGACGGTGAGCGTGTAGCTGGCCGGGTGCGACGACACGACGGCCCCGGTGGCGGGGCCGACGTTGACGACCAGCATCGGCAGCGTGGTACTCAGGGTCGGCGTGGCCTCCGAGTCGGAGTTGGGCGTGGACGAGCCTTGCCCCAGGCCGCGGCGGGCGAATGCGGACCAGATCTCGTACAGGTCGTTGCCGCCGTTGAGGGCGATGTCGGCCGCGAGGATGGCGTCGCGCGCCTGCGTGAACGACGGGTTGGCCGGCTGGAGCTTCAACCCCTCCATGACCAACCGCAGCGCGAGCTTGTTGCCGGCGTGGGCCGGGCCGGGGTTGGGCGACCAGCCGGTCGAGAGGTTCGCGTCGAAGCCGTATTTGTTGGTGAGCAGCCAGCTCATGTCCCACAGTGAGGTGGCCCACAGTTCGCCGGTGCGATGGACCTCCGTCTGACGTGTGACGCCGTAGGAGGTGGTGCCGCTAGTGCCGTAGGCGTCCCAGGTCAGCGGATCGACCGCCATGTTGAAGCTGTAGGGGAACCGGCGGATGCCGACGCCACTCTGCGGTTGCCCCCGGACGTAGGTGCCGATGCCGTAGCCGGCGTTAATCGTGTCGGTGGCCCGCTGCGTGAACATCAGTGCCCACCAGTCGCCCCAGCCTTCGCCCATACCGCCGCTCTGGACGCTGTTCAGCGCGTTGGAGTTGGCCGGGCCGCCGGTCAGCCGGTTGGAGACGCCGTGGCCGTACTCGTGGATGATGACGCCGTTGTCCAGGTCGCTATCGCGCGCCGGGCTGGCGTAGTCCCAGATGTACATCTGCATGCGCGGCGCTTGGCCGTCGGACGGCGTGCCGAAGTTGGCGTTGTTGGTGCCCGACCCGTCCTGGGCGTCGGCCTGGACGGCGTCGTTGCCTGCGCCGCCCCGGCCGTAGTTGTTGACCTGGAAGTTGCCCGCCGACTCCGTGAACCCGTACTGGTAGTGCAGGTCGTGCAGCAGGTTATTGTAATAGAAGAGGTTCGTGACCGCGGCGTTCTGGTTCTGGAGCGTGTTCGGGCCGACCGCCGCATTGAAGCTGTAGCCGCTGAAGTCCAGGGCCGCCCCACCGGAGGGACGCGGCGGGTTGGCGTCGGCCGAGTTGTTCGCATCGCGGTCCAGGTGGGCGTCGACGTTGTTTCCGCGCGTGTCGGTGAACTCCGCCCCGGCGACCCCGTTGGTGTCGTGCCAGCCGAACGGCGATGCCGTCGCGTTGGCCGGGTTGGACAGCACCGCGAAGCCGCCGTCCTGCGGACTTTCGGCGGGCTGAGCCACGCCACGGTAATCCGCGTCGTCGAACCAGTCGGACTGGGCCACGATGGCCCCACTGCGAGCGTCCACGGCCACGCTGTACCAGTGGTCGCCGTCCGGCGTCGCCAGCACCAGGTCCCACGCCAGCACCGCCCCGCCGTCGGCTGTCGGCGCGTAGACGAGCTTCGCCGGAATCGGGTCGGTCGAAACCGATGGTGCGTCGAGGACGAACGCCATTTGCCGCGCGGCCCGTGGCCCAAGGAACGGATCGACGTACGCCGGCTCGCCCTCCAGCGTCAGGCCGAGTTCGGTGGCCGCGTGTCGTACGGCGTCGGCGGCCGTCATCGTCGTCGCCGGCTCGCCGGCCTGGCCCAACGTGTCGGCCAACCCGCGGACGAAACCACCGCCGGCGCTGATGACCTCGCCATTAGCCGCAACGCTGATCGCGAAGTCGGCGTTGATGACCGGCACGCCGTTGAACTGCTGTCGCAGATAGATGTGCGAGAAGCCGCTGTCGGCGTCGGTGTACTGGCTGGTGACGAGCGGGTCGGTCAGGTCGGCCGGGGTCAGGCCGAAATCGCCCGCGCGACTGGCCAGGAAGTCCACGGCGACATCGAGCGGCTGCCGCGGCCCCAGCGGGCCGGTGAACTCGCCCAGGGTCGCGTTGGTCAGGAAGTGGGACGGGGGCACGTAGGCACCGATCGTCGGGACGATACGGTCTTCGTAACGGTCGAGCCAAAGGCGGGTGCGGCGCGCGGGACGGGCCAACGGCCGGCGGTTGCGTCGGCCGAGCCAGGATGAAAACGACGACATTGTGAGGCCCTGGTGGGTACGAACGATGTGCTACAAGACGGTGTCGGCCATCCTACGGGAACCCCGTAAGTCAGTCAACGGTCATGATGTGATGAAGCGCGACAGACCAGTGGAGAGTGGTACATGATGGGGATAGTCGCAGCCCATCTTGGGGCTGCGACTATCCCCATCATGTACCGCAACCGGTTACGGTACGCTCGCACCGAAGCGAGGCCGGAACTGGCCGAAGTCGAAGGCGTTGATGACGCCGTCGTTGTTGTAGTCGAGGAATGCCAGGTACGCCGTCTGGCCGGTGGACGAGCCGAACGCCGGGCGGAACTGACCGAAGTCGAAGGCGTTGACGATGCCGTCGCCGCTCACGTCGCCGAACAGCCGGAACAGGCCGTTCGCGACCGAACCGACGAGTGCGTAGTCGTCGCCGCCGGTGCCGTCGCCATTGCCGTCGAGTTGCACACCGCCGGCCGACACGCCCGCCGCCGCGACGGTCAGCGTGTACCGCCCGTCGACGAGCGACCCGAATTCGGTTCCTGGCCCGTTGAAGCCCGTCAATCGCACCACAGTCACCCCGCCGATCAATAACGGGGTTGCCGTAAACCCGACCGCGCCACCGCCGCCAATCCGCGTCAGCGAGAAAGGCGATCCCGTCAGCGTCACCACGGTGCTGAACGCCACCGTCACGACTGTCACCCGCGATCGCTGCGTCGCCCCGTCATTGACCTCGACCTCCCTCACCTGCGGTGGCTGGCCGACCGCATTCCGCGTTAACGTCACGTCGTTGCCCGTGCCGCCGGCGTAGTTGACCGTGAACCCCAGCCCGTTGACGACCAAGGTTGAGCCGTTCGCCGCATTGGTGAACGCGCCGGTGACCGCGTCGGTGCCGTCGTTGTCGATGACGCGGAAGACGGTTCCGACCGGCGGCACGAAACCGAGTGTTACGTTCAACGTGCCGCCGAGGCCTGCGGTGCCGGTCACTGCGAGTTGGTCGTACTGCGTGCCCACCGTCGGGCCGTTCAGTTCGGCCGCGTACTGGCCGAATAGGGAGACGTTGCCAACGGCGGTCAGCACGCCGGGCGACAGCCCGGGGCTGATGGTCGCGCCGGTGTTGACGAACACCGGCCCTGCCAGCGTCCCGGTGCCGCGGACGCTGCCGCCGTTGAACGTCACCAACGCGGCCGGGTCGAGCGTGCCGGTCGCCTCCACGGTCGTCGTCCCCGCCGTCTGCGAGTACCCGCCCGCCGTCGTCGCCAGCGTGCCGCCGGCCCGCACAGTGACAACGCCGGAATTTGTGAACGAGCCTGGGAGCGTAAGCGTCCGGTTGCGGACGGTCAGGACGCCCGCCGGGCCGACCGCAAGGAAGTTCGCCAGGCCGTTGCCCGCGGAGGTGCTGTTGACGATGTTGGCCGTAGACCCGTCGAGCGTCAGCGTCGCAGCCAGAGTACGGACGTCGGCCCCCGGCCAGCTCAGCGGCCCGCCGAGGTCGAACGTGCCACCCGTCAGCGTGGTGCCGGTGGCATTCGTCGGCGGGTCGGCGAGCGCAATCGCCCGGCCGGAGGCACTGGCCAGCGTGCCGGTGTTGCTAAGGGTCGCGCCGACAATCGTGAGCCGCGACACGGTAATGTCGCCGCCGGCGGCGCGGATCGTGCCGGCGTTGGTCACCGCAGCCGTGGTCTGTGTGTTGAGGGTGCTGAACCTCAGGTCGGCGTCGGCCGTGATCGTGCCCTGGTTGTCGATGGTACCGGCGAGGACGTTCGTGGACGTGCCCGGCGGGGCCAGGGCGACGATGGTGCCGCCTGCGGCGTTGACGACTGGCGTGGCCAAAGCCCCGATCTGGCCGCCGACCAACTCGATGCGGCCGTGATTGGTGAGTGGCACCTGGAGCGAGCCTTGGCCAGTCGAACCGCCGACGACGATCGATTCGACCCGTACCGTCACACCAGGCGACACCGTCAAGGGATTGGACACGACGGACGCTCCCTGCGCGATCAGCGTGCCCTGAAGTTCGAGCGGGGCGTTGATCGTCTCGCTTTGGATCAACAGCGTTTGCCCCGCGGGGACAGTCAGGGTGCCGGGGCCGCTGATGGTGCCGCCGAACGCGGCCATCTGGAAACCGGTCGCCGTCAGGCCGACGGTCAGTGTCAGCGACTGAAACTGCACAGTGCCGCCGCCGCCGATCGTGCCGCCGAGGTAATCGAGCGGGTCGGCGAACGCCAGCGTCGAGCCGGCCGACACGGCGAGAGTACCGGACGTGGTGGATGTGCCCGCCGGGGCGTCGATGGTCAGGGCGGCGTTGGCCGTCAGGCTACCGCGGATGTCGACGGCCGCCTCCAGCCGCCGGGTGCCGCCAGCCCCGATGTCCGCGGTGACGTTGCCCGATGGCGCGACGATGAGCGTGCCGGCGCTGACCCGCAGCGTCGCGGTCGAGCAGCACGAAGAAGTCGAGCGTG
>CAZNSL010000044.1:0-13810 GCA_964574975.1 uncultured Alcaligenaceae bacterium
GGACAAAGCCACCTGCCGATCATCGTGGACCCGAGCCACGCCACGGGTCGACCCGATTTGATTCCGGCGATGGCGATGGCGTCGCTGGCAGCCGGTGCCGATGGCGTCCACGTCGAGGTTCACGACTGCCCGGAGAAGGCACTTTCCGACGGTCCGCAGGCACTCTTGCCCGAGCGGTTCGACGCGCTGATGAAAGACCTGAAGCGACTCGCCAAGGTCGTCGGCAAGATGTTCGATTGATGGATACTCCCCGCGCTCGGCGTTGCTGGCGAGGGGAAAGGGGAGTCACGATGGCGCGCACGCCGTTCGTCTGCGGCAATTGGAAGATGTTTACCGACACGCGCTCTGGCACGGCATTGGCCAAGGCCGTCGCGACCGGCGTCATCGACGACGCCGTGAAGGTCGCGGTATGTCCACCTTACCCGTATCTGGCGATGATTGCCCGCGACCTCGAGGGCAGCCGCGTTGCACTGGGGGCGCAAAATCTCTACCCAGCGAAGGAGGGCGCGTTCACCGGCGAAGTCAGTCCGGCGATGCTTAAGGACATCGGCTGCGAGTACGTCATCGTCGGCCATAGCGAGCGCCGCCACGGTTTGGGCGAGCAGAATGCCTTCGTCGATCAAAAAGTGCTGGCCGGATTGGAAGCCGGACTGAAGGTGATCTTCTGCGTCGGCGAGACGCTTGTCGAACGGCAAAAAAGCCAGACCGAGGCGATCATCTACGACCAACTCGTCAACGGACTCAAAGGCATGAGGCCCGATCAACTCGATTCGCTGACCATCGCCTACGAGCCAGTGTGGGCCATCGGCACGGGCCACAACGCGACACCGGAGCAAGCGCAGGCCGTCCACGCCTTCATCCGCGGGCTGGCCGTGAAGTACGCCGGGACACAAGCCGCGGAACGACTCGTCATCGTTTACGGCGGTAGCATGAAACCGGAGAACGCTGGCGACTTGATGGCCCAACCCGACGTGGACGGCGGTTTGATCGGCGGGGCGAGCCTTAAGGCCGAATCGTTCCTGGCCATCGTCAACGCGGCTCGAACAACCGCGACTTGAAGCCGAGGCGATGGGCATACCAGCGTCCAACCGTGCCGAGGGTTGCGAAGCCGTACTTGCAACTTCGATGAAAGTTGATGCTCGACGCTTCCTTGAAGTAGCGCACTGGTACCGGCACGTCGCCGAGGCGGAAGCCGAAGTGGACGGCCTGCACGAGAAACTGCGTATCGAACACGAAGTCGTTCGAGTTGCGCTCCAACGGGATCGTTTCCAGTACCTCGCGACGGTAGACGCGGAAGCCGGAGTGGAAGTCGCCGAGGTTTTGGCCGAGCGCGAAGTTTTCGATCCCGGTCAGGCACCGGTTGGCGACGTATTTCCACGCCGGCATTCCGCCGGCGAGTGCCTCCTGCCGCGAGCGCACGCGACTGCCGAGGACGATATCGCAGATACCGAGTTCGATGAAGCTCACCGCACTGGGGATTACGCGGCTGTCGTACTGGTAGTCGGGGTGGATCATCACCACGATGTCCGCCCCGAGGTCGAGCGCGTGGCGATAACACGTCTTTTGGTTGCCGCCGTAACCGGTGTTGGACTCGTGCCGGATGACGGTCAAACCCATGGACTTGGCGACATCGACGGTACGGTCCTTGCTACAGTCATCGACGAGGATGATCTCGTCCACCGACCCTTGCGGAATGTCGGCTAACGTGGCTGCGAGCGTCAATTCGGCGTTGTACGCCGGTAGAACGGCAACAACTTTGTGGGTACGTTTGGACACCTCTGTCTCGTAGAGTGCTTCGACACGGAAGGTGTCGCGTCGCGGTCGGAGCGGGGGTTCGCGGAGCAGGGTGGTCATCGAAGTCGCACTCTTGCCTCGATGTAGGCACTACTGCCACTATAGTTTACCGCGGGACTGCCGGGCGGTCTCGTGGGCATTTTCTGTAGAAATTGGTCGCGCGTGCCTAGCCAAAATCGTCCGTCACTGGCCATTCGATGTACGCACCGACGGTTGCAGGTACCGATTGACCTTTCCCGCCTGGACGTGAGTGGGGTACACTGCCGCGACTCGTCGCCCGAGGTGCAAGGACGCGCCGGATGTCGTTGTCGCAGCGCGGCGTCATTGCGTTCCTCGTCGTCGTCTTCGCGGCCGTCAGCGTCCAGTACGGCTTCAAGATTCTCGACCTGCGCGCCGGCAAACAGGACCGCTCGGCCATTCTCCGTTGGCGGGAGCAAATTCTCAGCCTAGATGGCGGCGAAAACATCTACCAGCGCTACACTTACCCCAATCCGCCCATCATGGCGATCCTGCTCCGTCCGTTGGCCGCACTGCCTCCGACCGTTGGCGCGTTCATTTGGTTCTTCCTGAAAATCGGGCTGGCCGTACTGTCCCTGGCACTCACCTTCCGCCTCGTCGAATCGGCCAGTGAACCGTTCCCGCCGTGGGCAAAAGCGCTGACAGTCCTGTGTGCCCTACGGCCCATCCTCGGCGATCTGACGCACGGCAACGTCAACCTGATGATCCTCGTATTGCTCGTTGGCTCGCTGTACGCCTACCACTGCGGCCGAGACGTGCTCGCGGGCGTGATTCTAGCACTGGCTATCGCCTGCAAAGTGACTCCGGCCCTTTTCGTCGGCTACTTCCTCTGGAAGCGCGCGTGGCGCGTGCTGGCGGGGACGGCGGTCGGCTTGGGACTGTTCTTCTTCGTCGTCCCGGCCATCGACCTCGGTTGGGCGAAGAATCTCGAGCTGTTGCGGAGTTGGGTCGATCAGATGGTGACACCCTACGTCGTCGGTGGCGTCGTCACCTCCGAGCGCGCCAACCAATCCCTACCAGGGCTACTCTTCCGTCTACTCACGGTAAGCCCATCCGCGACGGTCTACGTGAACGACGGTGTCGTGCCGTCCGAATACCACAATCTACTCGCCCTCGATCCGTCTGTCGTGAAGTGGTTGGTCAAGGCGGCCATGGTCGGGTTCGTCGGTTTAGTCGTGTGGTGTTGCCGTACCCCCACAAAGCCGCGCGGCGGCTGGCGGCTCGCGGCCGAGTACTCGCTCATCGCGGTCGGTATGCTGCTCTTCAGCGAACGCACCTGGAAGCATCATTGCGTGACGCTGGTGTTGCCGATGGCCGTTTTGTGCCATCGGCTGGCCTACGACAGTGCCCGGCGAGTGTGGCTCGCGTCGATGCTCATCGCGTCTGAGGCATTGATCGCACTGACGAGTAACGGACTATTCAGCGAGCTTACCGCCGACCTGGCTCAGGTCTACGGAGCGTACGTGGCCGCCTTTGTTGTCGTCGTTGTGGCACTCGTAACGGAACTGGTTGCGAACGCCCCAAGCCGAGCCACGCGATCTGGCCAGATTCGTGCCGCCGCGTGACGATCCGACGGCACGTCGATAAAATGCCCGCATGTCCCTGGCAGATCTCCGCCGAGAGTATGTGCGAAACGGCCTGACCGAAGCTGCGGCCGCGGGTGACCCGTTCGCTCAATTCCGCGACTGGTTCGACCAGGCACTCGCTGCAAATCTCCCGGACGCCAACGCGATGGTTCTTTCGACGGCGACGTCCGACGGTCGACCGTCGGCGCGCGTTGTGCTTCTGAAGGGCTTCGACGAGCGAGGATTTACCTTTTACACCAACGGTCTGAGCCGTAAGGGTCGCGAGTTGGCAACCAACCCGCACGTCGCGCTGACGTTTTTCTGGCCCGAACTCGAACGGCAAGTGCGCGTGGAAGGATCCGCCGTCGTCACATCCGTGGAGGAGTCGGACGCCTACTTCGCCACTCGCCCGATCGAGAGCCGACTCGGCGCAGCAATCTCGCCGCAGAGTGTCGTAATACCCGGGCGCGAGTTCCTCGAACGCAGCTTGACTGAGTTGTCCGCCCGTTACCCGGACGGTGCAGTCCCGCGGCCGACGCATTGGGGTGGATTCCGAGTGACTCCCGAATCGGTCGAATTCTGGCAGGGCCGGCCGGCCCGGTTGCACGATCGACTACTGTACACGCGAAACCCTGGCGGCTGGCATCTCGTGCGTCTGGCACCTTGAACCTCTGTTCCGCCATCGCAACACTCACGACCGTCACAATCGGCCGGAACTCGAATCTGGCGGCCCGCGTCGCACTGTCTCAGACGTTTTTCTGTTGCAAGTCGACCGCCGGCCGGTAGCTTGATCGTATTCTTCCCAATCTCGCGCCTTCACGGATCGAGCGCAGCGCGGCGTCCTTTACCCAAGGGGTCACGTCGATGGTCCAGTTCGCATCCAACAACCACTCGCTCCGCCCACGATTGAGCGTCTTGTACCTCGAGGATCGCACGGTGCCCACCGTTGCCTTCGCCGCTGGGAGCGGCCCCGGCGTCCTTGCGACCGTGAAGGTCTACGACGAGGACGGTGCGCTGCTCCGCGAGTTCAACCCCTACCCTGGCTTCACGGGCGGGGTGCGCGTGGCCGTGGCCCTGCTGAACGATGACTTTGACGCCGAGGTCATTACCGCCCCAGGGCCGGGATTCGCGCCCGTGGTTCGTGTCTTCGACGGTATTTCGTTCCTGCAAGCCAACACACGACCCCTACGCGACTTCTTCGCATACGCGGAAGACTTTACCGGGGGCGTGTTCGTCGCCGCTGGTGACCTGGACGGAGACGGCTTCGGCGAAATCACCACCGGCCCCGATGTCGGCGGCGGGCCGCACGTGCAGGCCTTCGACTTCGCGACCGGAGCCACGGTCCTGTCCTTCCTCGCGTACGCGGAGAATTTCACAGGCGGCGTCCGCGTGGCCAGTTCGGATGTCGACGGAGACAACGGCGGCACTGCGGGGAACACTGGCGACCAGGAGATCATCTGCGCCGCCGGGCCGGGAGGCGGGCCGCACATCACAGTCTGGGACTACGACGATCAGTTGACCAATCCTAATCGCTTCGGCAGTTTCTTCGCTTACGACCAGGGCTTCACAAGCGGCGTGTTCGTCGGAGGCGGGCGCATCACCAACAACTTCGACGACCAGAACTTCGCGCACTCCGACATCGTCACCGGCCCCGGCGACGGTGGTGGTCCTATCCTGCGCGTCTGGAGCGTGGACGACATCTCCGACCCCGCCAACTTTACGTTCGTCATGGCTCGCGAGGCGAACATCTTCGGCGACATTCGATCCGGCGTTCGCGTCGCGGCCGTCCTCGACCTGGATTTCGATGGGCGAGACGACATGATTGCGTCGACGGGGCCCGGTGTGGCACCCAACGCTGTGACCCTGTTCACGACCGATGCGCCGCTACCGCCGACGCCCGACGATCTCGGCCAGATTGGCGTGATTCTGCCGTTCGAGACGTTCGATCCTGCGTTCCTCGGCGGCGTCTACGTCAATGGATAATTGGGCATAGGGTCGTGCGACGGGCGGAACAGCTTGCCCAGCCTCGCCGGCATTCCAACGGGCCGGTCGGTCGGATTCGGTTCGATCCCTGACATCAGAAAAATCATCGAAATTTTGTTGCATTCCGCGTCAGGACTGATAACTATGTTTTCAGTCATCGGCCTCCGGGTGTGAGGTTCGGCCCGTTTCCTCCACGCCAGCCCCGCCCGTGCGACGGTCTCTTAGGCATCCATTTGGAGTGACCCCACATGACCAGTCCGTTCCTGCGCTGCTGGGGAGCCGCTCGTCGGACCCCGTCGCGCACCGCAAGCCGCGCGCGGCCACGCCTGTTGGCTCTTGAGGCCCGCGAAGTTCCGGCCATTACTTACGCTGTTGCAGCCGGCGCCACGCCACCAGGCGGACAGGCCCAGGTACTTGCGTACGACGCCTCCGGAGCGATCGTCGGCTCCATCGACCAGCCGTTCCCTGGCTTCAGCGGCGAAGTTCGCGTGGCCATTGGTGACGTGAACAACGACGGGTTCAACGATGTCGTCGTCGCGCCCGGTCCCGGGTACGGGCCGGTAGTTCGCGTCTTCGACGGTGCTGCTCTGGAGGGCGGCATTCAGCGTTCGTTGCGAGATTTCTACGCCTTTGCGGAAACATTCACCGGCGGCGTCTATGTCGCGTGTGGCCTGGTGACGCACCCGGTTGGGGTTGACGCTCCCGACCCGTTCGCCGACATCATCGTCGGGCCTGGTTCTGGCGCACCACCGATCGTCAATGGCTTCGATGGTGAGACCGGGGCGCAATTTGTCTCGTTCTTCGCTTTCCCGGTCAACCCGGAAAACGGTCTGCAATTTACCGGCGGTGTTCGCGTGGCTGTTGCCGATGTCGGCGGCGATAACGGCGGCATTACCCCTGGCGGCCAGGGCCACGAGGAGATCATCTGCGGTGCCGGACCTGGCGGCAACTCGCACGTGACGGTCTGGGAGTACGACAACGAGTTCTTCGACCCGGATCGCTTCATCAGCTTCTTCGCCTACGAGATTGGGTTCACCGGTGGCGTCTACGTTGGTGGTGGGCGCTTCACCAACAACATGGACGACCAGAGCTTCGTCTACGAGGATATCGTCACCGGCCCCGGCGAGGGCGGCGGCCCGCTCATGCGTATTTGGAGCACAGACGATGCTTCGGATCGCGACAACTACATCCTGATCCTGACGCGCAGCCAGTTCGTTTACGACCCGAGTCTGCGTAACGGCCTGCGAGTCAATGGTGTGAAGGACCTCTTGACCACGACGGCACAGCCGCCGGGAAGTCAGAACCTTCCGACGATCATCACCAGCTTGGGTGTTGGCGGTGCCCCGATCAACGCCATCAACCAAGCGGGCTTGATCCTCTACACAACGGACACTGTCGAACCCCCGCCGGTGTCGGAATTGACGAAGGTCGGTGTGCTGTTTAACTTCGCCACCTTCGACCCGACATTCCTCGGCGGCGTTTACGTCGGCGGTTGATCCGCGACGAACGATGCCACCTTCGACCGCCCGCCCGGGTCCGTACCCGGCCGGCGGTCGTTTCCATTTCCTTCGCGGGTCGCCGCCGCCATGCAGGCGGCTGCGTATCATGACCAGGCCCAGCCTCAACGGAGACTCTGCGTGACTCGCCGGTACGCGATCGCCTCTTGTGTGCTCGCATTTTGTCTTTGCTCCCTCCAGCCGTCGCACCAACATGTTCTCGCCGCACCGTCAAAACGCGAAGTAGATCGGTCGCCCATCGATCTCGCCCTGACACCCGATGGACGATACGCCCTCACCGCCAACCAGTCGTCTGGCACGGTGTCGCTCATCGACATCGTCGCTGGTACGGTCGCTACCGAATTGCCCTGTGGCGAGCGTCCTTCCGGGTTGGCAGTTTCGCCGGATGGTCGCTGCGTTGCCGTCTCGTCCAATTACAGTGGTGAGTTGACGGTCTTCTCCCGCGATGGAGGACGCCTGACGCGCACTGGATCAGTATCGCTCGGTTTCGAGCCGCGAGGCGTTGCGATTGCACCGGACGGGCGATTGGCCTACATCGCGCTCACATCCGGTTCAGCGGTCGCCGTCGTCGACTTGAACGCGATCGAGGAAGTTGCGCGAATCGATGTCGGCCGATGGCCGCGATTCCTCGCGTTGTCGCCGGATGGCACGCGCCTGGCCGTCGGTGTTAATGCAGACAAGGGTGTCGCGGTCGTCGATACGGCTACGCGCAAGCGATTGTACCTCGAGGACTTCAACGGTCTCAACCTCGGCCAGATGCAAACTTCCGCCGATGGGCAGTACGTGTACTTTCCGTACATGACCTACACGGGCCGGCCGATCCAGGAGTTCAACATCACCAACGGCTGGGTGCTGGCCAGCCGCATCGCACGCGTCAAGTTGACCGGCCCTGCACGGCGCGAGGCCATCGCCCTCGATCCGAAGGGCAGGGCCGTCGCCGATCCTCACGGCATGGCCCTCAGCCCGGACGAGCAGTGGCTTTACTGTGCCGCGTCGGGCACGCACGAGTTGCTCGTCTATAAGCTGCCTGGTCTGCCGTTTCAGGACTATGGCGGTCCTGGCGACCACATCGACGCGACGTTACTCGCGGACAGCGCGCGTTTTTTCCGTATCCCGCTCGGCGGCCGACCGACTGCCATCCGCGTCGCCAAGGACGGGACCGTCCTCGTTGCCAACGCGCTACTCAACGCCGTGCAGGTGGTGGACCCAACGGCGCGCAAGGTCGTCCGCACGATCCACCTCGGCGGTGCGACCGAGCCGGACCTCGTTCGCCGCGGCGAGGCGATTTTCTACGACGGTGAACGCTCGTTCGACCAGTGGTACAGTTGCCACTCGTGCCACTACGAAGGGCACACCAACGCTGTCACGATGGATACCCGCAACGACGGCCGTTTCGGTAACTACAAGGTCGTACTGAGTCTGCGGAACGTCGGCAACACGGGGCCGTGGACGTGGCACGGCTGGGCGAACGACCTGGCCGCGATTACCCGGAAGTCGCTCGTCGATTCGATGCTCGGCAAGCCACCGACCGACGACGACGTCAACGCGTTGGTTGCGTATCTGCGCACGCTCAAGTCGCCGCCGAACCCGTACCGCTTGGCCGCTGGCGAGTCGGCGAAGCGCGGCGAGGTCGTTTTTCACAGTGCGAAAGCCGGTTGCGCAAGCTGCCACACCGGGGATTACCTGACGGACGGCAAGAATCATTCTGTCGGCACGAACGAGAAGGGCGACGCCTTCAAGGGTTACAACCCGCCGTCGCTCGTCGGCGTTTTCGATCGCTCTGCGTATCTGCACGACGGCCGGGCCAAGTCGCTACGCGAGCTACTGACGAAGTCGCACAACCCCGAAGATGTCGTGGGGAAGGGAGCACTATCGGAGAGCGAGGTCGCGGACTTGATCGCTTACCTCATGACGCTGTGATGACTAGTTCGATCGGAACGGCTTCACGTACCTTTGCGTGGGAGGGTCAACGGATGATGCGCTTCGTTGCTGCGAGCGTTTGCGTCTGTGCGATGATGGGTTGGTCGGCTCAGGCCGACGAGAAGGGGACGAAAAAGATGACTCCGCCAGCCCTGAATTTCTCGATGAAGGACATCGCCGGCAAGCATGTCGAACTGTCGAAATACCACGGCAAAGTCGTGATGTTCGTCAATGTCGCCAGCGAGTGCGGCTACACACCGCAGTACTCCGGACTCCAGAAGTTGTACGCCAAATTCGAGAAGCGTGGACTTGTCGTCATCGGCGTCCCGTCGAACGAGTTCGGTGGCCAAGAGCCGGGGACCAACGAGGCGATCCAAAAGTTTTGCAAGGACAAGTATGGCGTCACCTTCCCGATGATGGCGAAGGTCGTCGTCAAGGGCGACGGCATCGCTCCTCTCTACGCCTTCCTGACATCGCCGAAGACCGATCCGAAGTTTGCCGGGCCGGTGAAATGGAACTTCGAGAAATTCCTGATTGGCCGGTCGGGCGAGGTTGTCGGGCGGTTCCCGTCGGATGTCGAGCCGGACGCGGCCGAACTGGAAAAGGCGGTCGAAGTGGAACTCAAGAAGTAATGGGCACGGTCTGAATTGGAGTGCGGCGCGGTCGCCGAGACCTGGCCGGAAGGATGGGTCGTGGGGGGTAACGGATCGGCGAATTCTCACGGAGTCGCTGGCGGCACCGCGGGGCGTAGGGAATGCTTCGTGCGAAGGACCCGTGCGGCGACCCACGGAGCGGCCGGCCGCACTCGCACCCACCGAAGGACCAACCCATGATGCGTCGATACCTCCTCATGGCCGGACTGGCGTTCGCCATCTTCGCGCCGTCGATGGCCCACGCCAACGGCTGGCTTTTGACCGGACAACGGCAAGTCGATCAGCACGGCTTCCGCAAACGGCTTGCGGCACGTGCCGCGCCCTGGTATCTGTATTGGCCGTACGACCAGTATTTCACCGTCCCGGCACCGACCGGCGCGATCCCACAGTCGCCACCGTTCATGTCGCCGGGAAATTTCGACCGGAACCAGTACCACAACCCGCAACCGGGCATAACTCCGCATACGACCAACGGGTACGGTCAGTAGTCAGAACGTTGCGACCAATGCGCCCGCGGACCTGGGCCGCGGGCGCCTCCTTGCCCGTTCCGCAAAATGCGCAGTCCAACCCTTGGCACCTTGGCACACCGTCTGCTAAAGTAGGTTGAATCCGCACAAATACCTCCCTGATCGGGGACGCGGTTCTTCCTCATCTTTCGAAGGTCGAATTCATGAACGAGGGTGTGAACGGCGAACTCGTGCCCGTCGGCGGGGGCGATACGATCCCGCTATTGCGCGATGCGATGACGTTCGGACGGCGCGAGACCTGCGACATCTGCGTGCAGTTCCCGAACGTTTCGGGGATGCACTGCGAGTTCCGGTTTCAGGACGGCTACTGGACGATCCGCGATCTGAACAGCACCAACGGTATCAAAGTCAACGGCGTCCGCGTGTTGTCGCGACCGCTCAATCCAGGTGACGAAATCGGCATCGCAAAACGGCGGTTTACCATTCAATACACCTTAACGCCGCAGGCACAACAGGAGCTAGAGGCCCTCCTATCGGAAGACGAGGACCTCCTCGGCAAATCGCTTCTGGAGAAGGCTGGATTGGCGAACCCGAACCCGCCGCGGTCGCGGTCGCTGCAACCCCGTCCACCGCGCCGAACCTGGTAACGCCCGGGGGAGGGCCGCTCCAATGTCGCCGCAACCGTTCGCTGGCAAAGTAGCGCTCGTCACCGGGGCCGCGGGCGGGATCGGCCGGGCGTCGGCCATCGCGCTCGCACAAGGCGGTGCGGATGTCGCGCTCAACGACATCCGTCCTCCCGATGACGCGGCGGCCGAGATCGAGGCTCTTGGGCACCGTGCCCTCCGCTTGCCGGCCGACGTGTCCGACCAGGAAGTCGTCGAAGGCCTTGTGAGCCGCACGGTTTCGGAACTCGGCCGCCTCGATTTCCTGGTCACTTCGCACGTCTTTAGCGAACGCCAGCCGTTTACGACGGCCGACGTCGCTGGGTTCCGCCGAACCGTCGATGTGTGTCTGTGGGGTTGCTATTTCGTCCTACGGGCGGCCGCGAATGCGATGATCGCTCAAGGACAGGGCGGCGCGATCGTCGTCGTCGGCTCGCTGCACGCGAAGATTCCGTTCCCGAATTGCATGGACTACAACGTCGTCAAGTCGGCCCAAGACGCGATGGCGATGACCGCGGCGCTGGAACTGGTGCCGCATCGCATCCGCGTGAACGTCGTCTATCCCGGTTGGACCGACACGCCCGGCGAGCGCAAGTTTTTCAGCGAAGGGGATTTGGCCATCGGTGGGCAGAGCCTGCCAGCCGGCCGCTTGGCGCGGTCCGACGAGATTGCTCGCGGAGTTGCATTCCTGCTCGATCCCGCATCGGAGTACATCACCGGAACATCGTTGGCCATCGACGGTGGCGTTTCCTTACCGTATTGGTCGAAGCGTGGGACGGGGAAACTCTGACGGTCCCTTACGCCCGCATTCGGAACGGCAGGATCACGCGCGGCTGGCGCGCTGGCGCGAGGCGGTCGAGCCATGAGATCACATCGTCGACGAACGGCTGCCCGCCCGGCTCGAATTCCAGCGTATGGTGTGTCCCTGGGTACTCGCAGATCATCCGATCGTCCGTAGCAAATCGGCCCACGAATCGCCGCGCCCAACGGTTATCGATGATCCGGTCGCATTCCGCCAAAGCCATGAAGGTGGGGACGCACACGCGACGCGGCACGAATCGCAGGTACACGTCTAATCGAGCGCTTTCGAATAACAGCCGCGCTGTCGCCTGCCGCAGTGCGAGGGAATCATCGCGGATGTACTCGCGACGGACCGAGTTAGTGGTGAAAAGCTCGGGGTCATTGAGCGGAACGGGAAATAGCCGTCGTGGGTCGTGCCAGCGTGCGACGGCAATTCGTGCGATGTCGGCCGTCGTCGGCCGGACGCGCGGCTTGAATCCCGGTGCGACGAGCAACAAGCCGTCGATGACACCGGGGTGCCGGCGGTTCAACGCGGCAGCCAGTTTGCCGCCCCAGGAAATCCCCATCAGGAATCGCGGCCGCGGCCGACTAGTGATGTATTCGGCCACGTCGTCGATTAGTCGCCGGAAGCTCGGCGCGTCGCCGCGGCTGCGGAAATTCAGTCCGCTGCCTCGGCGGTCCAGGAACGAAACGCGGTAGCCAGCACTCGCGAATCGTTCCGATGATTCGACGTACCAGCCGCCGTGGCTCTGGATGCCGTGGAGGACAACGAGTTCGGCACGCGGTTCGTGCGGCGGCTCGTAAGTGCGGTACGACCAGACGTAGCCGTCGGACGCGGTAGCGTTGCGCAATGTGATGTCGATCACGGGTTGCCCCTGCGGTCGTGTCCGGTAACGTGGCGATCCCCCCGCCACCCAGTCGCCCGTCAAAATGTAACACTTACATAAAGACGATGGGACTCGAGTCGGACGAGACGCGCGACGACCAGCACGGGAGTTTGCAGGTCGTAAGATGGGTAGCGATTCTCGGCTCATCCGAGTCGGTTGCGGGCCGAAGCAACCTCGGATTCTCTCATGGTGGCGAATCGTCGCATCGTTTCGCTCACCTGGGCCGAGAGGATGAAGCGGCTGTAGCGACCCCAGGTGCGCTCGGCACGTTCAGCCTGTTCGGCAAAACCCTCGCGGTAGACGATGCGACCGTTTTCGACTAGGGGCACCATCAACGGCTCGCCGGACGCGGCTTCTCCGGCGTCCGCGACAATGAGAGTTGGTCCGTCAGCATACACGCGCAGGTAGCCGCCGAGCGATTCCTTGCCCGGAGAGTTCGAGAATTTGACGTTGGGATGCGGACCGGTCGCACTCCGTTTGAACGCCGCCGATACCGTATCCCGGAGCGTGAGCCGCCACCAGTACCCGCCAGCGCCAGGGAACAGCATCGTCGGTTCGACGCCGGTTTCTCGCCGGAACGTTTCGGTGACGTGCCGAACCGTTTCGGGTGTGACCTCGTCTTCGAAGACGATTGTTCGGGTGCCGAGTCCCGCTGCCTGCATTCGCCGGTGGTACATGATGCATTGTGCTGCGGTATCGCCGCTGTCGATGCGGATGCCGACGTTTTGATTCTCGGGATGCGTCGTCATGACCCGAAGCGCGTTCTCCAGGCCGACAGACTCCGCATCGACCAGGTCGCAGAGTAGGGCGGCCTGACCCTGACTCCGCACGAAGCGCTCCATCATGTCGAACTCGGCCACGCCGAGCGGACGGTCGAACGACTGACCGGCGCACATCATCTCGTGGCCAATAGTACCGATTGAGCGAAAGAGTTCTGGGTAGAGGAACTCGGCCAGGTCGTTCGATGTCAGTCGGCCTGTGCCCCCCGAACCGACATACCGGGCCAATAACAGCACCAGGTGGGCGATGTCGTTGACGGCGGAACGTAGACCAAACTCGGCATCCCTCGGCGATGCGGCTTTCAAAATCCGCGCCTTCGTTGCCTGGATGACCGGCGCAAAGTAACGACACATCGCCGGTTCCAGATAGGAAATCGCACCGCCCATGCCTTCGAACACGAGGGCTGGCACGCCTGGCAGAAACGTCTGACCGCCCGGAAACCCAAAGACGTTGATGGGCAGGAATACGTCGTCACTAGCGGAGCCAGACAAGATGGTATCCCAAACGGCATCGGGAAAGGCCCGGACGGACGATCGTTCGCGGAACCACACACGCGCCATTTCGATGTCGGCACGTCGCAATGGCCGGTGAAACCACTGTGCGAGCATGGCCTCGTGACCGGCCATGACGAGTTGACTACCCGCTCCCGGCTCGGGTAACCCCTTGCGAAACGTTAGGTGGTACGCGGCGCGCTCGGTGGCGATATCGGGAACGGCGGCCCACATGGTCCGCTTGTAAGTGTCGGTCGCGCCAGGGAAGCCGC
>CAZNSL010000045.1:0-8759 GCA_964574975.1 uncultured Alcaligenaceae bacterium
CGCGGCGGTGCGGCGCAGTTGCGTCATCCGCTCCGGCGACCGTCCGACGATCAGGCTACCGACCTTCTTCCAGCCGGTCGGGTGACCCGTCTCCTGCTCCAGCCCAGCGTACAGCTCGACGCTGTACTTATTGATCCGGGTCATGCTGTTGCTGGCGCGCAGCCGGCCGACGAGGCCGGCCGCGTGCCAGGTCGTGCCGCCGGCGAGCCGCTTCTGCTCGACGAGGACGACATCGCGCCAGCCGAGTTTGGCGAGGTGGTAGGCAACGCTACAGCCGATGACCCCGCCGCCGACGATGACCACTTTCGCCTCACGCGGCAACACGGAGTCCATGCGGATACCTCGTTAGGATTCGGAGTTGCGTGGCTACACGCCGTAGTAAGTTTCGTAGACGCGCGCTGCCCGGCGGCGGGCATCGTCCCACGTCCACGTCGTCTCGGTGAACCGGTCGGGGCTGAGACTCTTGACGTATGCACTCGGACTGGCGTCGAGTAGTGCTTCGACGAGAAGCCGGCCGATGCCTGCCGAGCCGGAGATGCCGTGGGCGTTGCATCCGCCGGCCATGACGAACCCCTTCACTCGGCTGCTCTCACCGATGATGAATCGCCCGTCGGGAGTGAACGTCGGCCAACCTTTGCCGATCCGCGCCATCTCCGCCCCGCGCGCCGTCGGACAGAGCCGGGTGAACTTTGCCTCGAAGTCCTTGAGGATGGGCCAGTCGGTCTCGACTGGCGGCGGGTCGCCGTCGAGTGGGTAAGTGCGCGGATCGGTGTTGAGCGCGGCCGGCTCCCAGCCGCCGAGCAGCAAACCGCCGTCGCGCGTGCGGCCGTACAGGGTCAACTCCGGGATGCGGAAGCACGGCAGCCCGGCGTGCATGCCGTCCATCGTCACCGTGACGTAGTACTCGTGCCGCACCGGCACGATCGGCAGCGTCAGGCCGACGAGTTGCGCGATGTGGAACGCGTGTGCCCCGGCGGCGTTGATGACCGCGCGGCACTTGACCGTCCCGCGACTGGTCCGCACGGCCTCGACGCGGTCGTCGCGGCAGTCGATCGCCTCGACCGCGGTATCCGTAGCGAAGCGGACGCCCATCTTGCGGCACTGGTGTTCGTACGACTTGGCGACCCAGTATGGCGTCATGTAGCCGTCCGACGGGCACCAAAGGACGGCCGTGGCTTCGCGGAAATCCATCAGTGGCCAGCGGCGTTTGGCCTCGTTGCGGTCGATTAGCTCGGCCTCGAGGCCGGCTTGCTCGGCAGTCGCCAGCAGTTGCCGGAACTCCTCGGCCCGCTCGGCGCACAGGGCGACACGGATCGACCCGACTTCGTTCCAATCGGGTCGCACGTCGGGGTCGCGTTGGAGTTCGCGGAAAGTGGCGACCGAGTGCATCGCCAGCCGAGTGCGATCCGGCGACGAGCGCGCTTGACCGCACAGCCCCGCGCCTTGCGACGTGGTCGCCTGCCCGACATCGGCGGCCCGCTCGACGAGCAGGATGTTGGTTTTGCCGGCTTTGGCGAGGCAGTAGGCGACGCCGCAACCAACAGCGCCGCCGCCGACGATGACGTATTCCGCGTCCGACAGTGAACTCATGGCTCCGCTCGTTCCGGGGCGTTGCGGGTCAGCATCTGAAGATACCAGCGCACGAAGCTATCCACGTTGTACTCCTTATATGGCGAGTACGGCCCCGGCGTGTAGGCGCTCGAACTGACGCCCCGCTGTTGGTTTTCGCACAGCACCCAGTCCTGCTCCGACGTTAGTTGCCAGAAAGGCAAGAGAGCCGCGAGGTCGTAGTCCTTCCCCTCGACGGCGTCCGGGTGGACCAGCCAGGTGACGCGGGCGTGGGTCGTGCGCGGCCCGGCGGGCAACAGGCGCGTCGAGACGGCGTGGTCGCAACTGGAGTGGTTCCAGAAGTTCGGTAGCGACCGCATGCGCAGCGTGCCGACGGTCGGCTTCGTGTAGTCACCCATCAGCGGGGCCACCTGTCGACCGTCCATCGTCTCGCTGACGTAGCCACCCACCAGCGGCGTTCGGTTTGCCGAGAACCAGACGTTATTCTCGGCGTCGGGGAACGGCGTCATGCCGCTCTGCTTGTGCGTGACCGCTAGACCGGCGTCGCGCCACTCGGCCTCGCTGCGAGTGACGGCCGCGGCGATCTCGCGGCGGACGCCCTCGGTGGTGTCGTCGGCGTTAAAGTGGTCGAAGTTCGCCTTGATGTACTGCGGGTGGTTGACGTTGCAGTGCCAGCACTCGCGGTTGTTCTCCCAGACGAGCTTCCAGTTGGCGGCGATCGTGTAGTCCACGACCTTGGCGACCTTCGCTCGGCCGATCCCCTGCGGTCGGGCCAGGGCAGCCAACTCGCGGTGGGCCGCTTCGAACGGCGGCGGTTCCTCGGCCAGGCTGACGAAGATCAACCCCTCGATTTCGCGCAGGAGAACTGAGTGCAGGCCGAACTGTGACTTGTCGAAGTCGTCCGGCATGCTGCGACATGCGACCAGCCGGCCATCGCGAGCGTAGCCCCACTGGTGGTACGGGCAGACGATCCGGCGGACGCTGCCGGCCGGTTCCGAACACAGCCTCATGCCGCGATGCCGACAGACATTGTGGTGGGCGCGTAGAGTACCTCCGTCGTCGCGGAGGACAATGACTGAGTCGGTATCGACCTCCATCGTGAAGTAGTCGCCGGAGTTGGGGATTTCGCACGCGTGACCGGCGAAGAGCCAGCCGCGCCGCCAAACGCGCTCCAGGTCGGCGCGGTAGACGTTCTCGTCGGTGTAAAAAGCGCGCGGCAGCGACCAGCCAGGACGGCAGTCGGCGACGAGCGCTTCGAGGGTGTCCGTGGAAAGTTGGTCCAGGGTGATCACGGTTGACTCCCTTCCGTCGTGCTGGCGGTCTATCGTGGGGCGGTCAAGCGTAACCGAATTCCTGGGCGTATGGCTCCAGGGTCGGCAGCACGGGTTCGAGGTACTTCGCGTAGTTCCTCCAGCGGCCGACGGCCGTGGAATACACCGGTTTCGCCACGGCCTCGTAGGTCGGCGACAACACCGGCTTCTGCCGTTCGCGGTACGCAAGCACGCGCTCGTCCCAGGGCAAGCCGAGCAGATCGGTCGCCTTGCGGGCCGCGGCCGGCAGGTCGGCGACCGTGTCCTCGTAGCGGAACTCGGCCCACGGGCCGGGCAACTGCTCGCGGTACTTCAGCCAACCGAGCATGTCTAGGGCATAGCGCTGAGCAGTGCGCTCGATCGTCAAGAAGCTGACGCTCACCGGGTTGAGCGGCAGGAAGCGTAGGTAGCAACTCAACACCACGTCGCGCGGGTCGCGCAGGGCGACCAGCAGCCGGCACTCCGGAAACAACCGCAACAACACTGGGAGAAACAGCGTCAGCGTTGGATTCTTGTCTAGGTGGATACGGTCGCCGACCGGTTGGCGGAGCATCGACTCCATCGCACGGAAGTAGTCGGCCCGGAACCCCTCGATGGCGTCGTCGGTGAGTGCGTCGAGAACCGGGGCGATCGGAGCGTCGGCCGGCAACCCGCGGCCGATAGCTGGGAAGATGTCGGCGGACAACACGTCTTTTTCTTCGGAGCCGATAACGTCCGGGTGACTATCGAGGACCTGTTCCAGCAGCGTCGTACCGGAACGCGGGAAGCCGGTCAACAGGGCAAGTCGCCGGGGAGCGAAGCGGCTACCGGTATCGTGCCAGCGGCGGAACTGCTCCGGCGTCACTTCATCGACCAAGTGACCGAATCGTGTCAGGACGTGTTCGGCGGTTCGTCGCTCCGCGGCGTCGCGGTCGAGTTGCAGCCGCTTGCCGCGGCCGATGGCCTCCCAGGCCCCGTCGTAGTCGCCGCGTGCGTCGAGCAGCAGAGCTAACTCGGCCCAGGCTTCCGCCGTCAAGTGCGGGTCGTTCGGAGCCAATTCAATCAGATGGCGCAGGCTGGATTCTGCGCCGGTCTCGTCACACAATCGCCGCAGGACGCGGGCCAGGACCAGCCACGCGGGGGCCAGACGTGGTTCGTCGGCCAGCGCTTTCCGTGCGTGCTCGGCGGCAGGCTCCAGTTGGTGCTGTCGCTCGAGGACGGTCGCCAGCGATGTCCGGCGTTGGGGCGTGGCCGCGACGGCGCACGCCCGCTCGAAACACGCGGCTGCTTCCGGGTACAGGCCCATCGCACGGTAGGTTTCGCCGGCCGCGTGCTGGGCCGCGGCGTCGTGCGGCCACGTCCGGATCAGTTTGCCGACGCACTCCTCGGCTCGATTGTAGTCGCGCAGCGCACCGTAAACCTGCGCCAGGTTCGCGAGCGCGTCGGGGCTGTGCGGGCCGTGACGAACCGCATCCTTAAAGTACGGTAGAGCCGCCTCGCGGTTTCCCGCGGCCCAGAGGGCAACCGCTCGCTGCGTCGCCGCGGCGACGGCGTCGGGCTTTTTCGGCGGTGTCTGACGGTGTACCCTCGGAGTCGTTCGGCGTTTCGCGGCCATCGGCAGCCCCGGTGGGGTCATTCACCCGCCCCGTCGCGCCGGCGGAGGCGCAGGACCAGCGTCATCCCGGCCGCACTCGTCAGAAGGATCGTCCCCGGTTCGGGTACGGCCGTGATCTGAAAATCGACGGCGTCCACATAAGCATCGTTGGCGGTCCCAGCCGCACGGGTTTGCAGGATGTCGAGGAGGATGGATCGGGTGCCGACCGGGAGGGAACCGCTGGTGCCCGACTGGCCCCAATCGGTGTACCCCGCCGTACCGTTGATGTTCGGTCCCGTTCCCAGTGCCGCGACGAAGGCTTGCCCGCCAATGGGGCTACTCGTGCCGAGCGTGGCACCGCCGCCATCGAGGAAGGTCACTGTGATCGAGCCGAAGTCGGTCTGAAAGTAGCTGCTGAAGTAGGCGCTGAGGTTGTACTGGACGCCGGCGTCGATGAAGGCCGGCGTGAACCCGGCGGCCACGAGATCGACCGTTTGCGTCGTGTTCGAAGTCGCAGATCCGGATAACCCGTGGAGGTAGTTCAACCCTGGGTTCGGCGGCACGTTGACGCTCGTGTAGCCCTGGCTGTACTGGTACGTGCCCAGTGCGGTGCCAGACCACTGTGTAACGTTGTTCGAGCCGTCGAGGACCTCGAAACTCGGATTCTGAATGAGGTTCGTACCAACCGGTTGAGCCGATGCGTCGCCAGCCCCGACTAACCCACCCGCCACGATTGCGGCGGCCGACTTCGACTTCCAATTCATCGCCTTCCTCCACAGGTGAGAGTAAACCAGGTCGCGATGTACGACCTACCCGTTCCTTGCGTTGACTCTGACGGCTACCAATCGCTGCCGAGAACTTCGCCCCCGTTGGGGGTACACGCGGCCCACCACGTCGCTCCGGAAACGCTGGAACCGACCATCCGAACGCTGCCGTCGCCCATGGCGACCAGGATACCTGCATTGCGCGGGGCCGACGCAAGCCGGTAGTCGCAAGTGGCGTCGCGCGAGTTCCACGTGGGGTTGGCCTGGAACTTCGCCGCGGCTCCGGTAAGGACGAAACTCGCGGACGGGTCGGGCCAGTAGTTGATCACCGGCATCCATTGCCACCAGTCGGTGTTGGCGTATGGGGCAATGTTGTAGTAGTCGCCAATGTAGCCGGGTCGGTGCAACTGCGGGTTCTTGAGGCAGACCGTGAGCCGTTCCGTGATGAGCAGGGTGTTCGACGTGCCGTCGGCGACCTGGGCAATATCGAGCAGGCCCTGCTTCACCGGCAAGCCGGCTGAGTTTTTGAGGACCGCGCCCATCGCGGCGTAGTTGGCGACGTACCCGGTGACCGAATAGGTGTCGAATGCGCTGTCCAGGTATTTGCCGTCGGAGTTCGACGAATCGGTGGGGTTAATGAAAATCTTCGGCGGTGCTTGCTGGTAGGTGATCGCGTAGTACTGATCGACGCCGGTGGCGGAGTCAACCGCGCGCTTGCGGTTGCCTTCTTCGACGTACGGCAGGATGTTGACCACCCAGGAGCCGTCGATCCAGGCTCTGTTATTGGGACTGCTCGCGCGGACGAACGACGGCGGCAACGTCTTGTTGGTGTCGGCGTAATTGTGCGCCGCCAGGCCCATCTGCTTGAGGTTGTTCTGACTCTGAGTGCGCTGGGCGGCCTCGCGCACCTTCTGGACGGCCGGCAGCAGCAGGCCGATCAGGACGGCAATAATGGCGATGACCACCAGCAACTCGATCAGGGTGAACGCACGGCGGGCCAGGGCCGCGAAGGACATGGTTCGTTCTCCGTTCGGGACGTGAGCCGGAACTTGCGACGAAAGCCATCGATAAAATAAGCAGCGACGATTCGCGGCAAAACGCTATTTTGCGCAGAAGTCCCAACCGTGTGCGCAAACTGAAATGTCCATGGTCACACTTCCGCGGATCGCTCTACTGATCGACACGTCCACGTCCTGGGGAGCGTGGATCGTCCAGGGCGTGGTCCGCTACGCCGAGCGGAACGGCCCGTGGCTGTTCGCGCTGGCACCGCACGGTAAGAACGAGCCGTTCGTCCTGGCCGACGCCGGCCGGGTTAACGGCGTCATCGCTCGCGTCAACAATCGCAAGTTGGCCGACCAGATCGCCCGCAGCCGGGTACCCGCCGTCAACGTGTCGTGGCTGAGACACGGTACCGGGACGATTCCCCAGTGTACCGCCGATGGGACGCTGGCCGCTGAACTCGCCGCGCGATACTTCCTCGACCGCGGCTACCGGCATTTCGCATACTTCGGTCCCGGCGGGCGGTCGCCGGAGGCCGAGGGCGGTGTAGCCGAGTTCGGCCGCCGTGTGCAGACGGCCGGTGGCACCTTCGCCGCGCGGCGGGCCCGCCCCGGCCAGTCGTGGCGGAACCAGTGCGATGGGCTGGCCGGATGGTTGGCGGACCGCCCCCGGCCGCTGGCCGTCCTCACCTTCGACGCCGTCCACGGCTGGTTGGTCACCGAGGCGTGTTTGCTGGCCGGTCTCAACGTACCGAGCGAAGTTGCGGTCCTGGCCGGCGACCACGACGAATTGATGGTCAGCATCGCCACGCCGCGACTCAGCACGATCGATCCCGCCCCGCGCCGGGTCGGCTATGAGGCTGCGGCGATCCTGGATCGTCTCTTGCACGGCGGGCGGCCACCGGCCACGCCGGTGTTGGTGCCGCCGGCGGGTATTTTAGAACGACGTTCCACCGATGCCTCGGCCGTTGAGGATGAAGCCGTGGCCGCGGCGATCCGCTACATCCGCGAACGTGCGTGCGGGACGCTGCGCGTCCACGACGTGGCCGAACATGTCCGGGTTGCCCGTCGGACGTTAGAGGTGGCATTTCGAACGTTGCTCGGCCGCAGCCCAGCCGAGGAAATTCGCCGGGTGCGCCTGGAACATGCCCGGCGGCTGGTGTCTCATGGCGACATGCCGTTGAGTGAAGTCGCCGTGCGGTGTGGCTTCGGCCAGTTAGAATCGTTGACGCGAGCGTTCCGGCGTGCATACGGGCAAACGCCGGCCGCCTACCGCCGATATGCGTTGCCGCATTGACGTGGTGTCAGTCTGTCCGCACGTTCTGGCTCACACCCGCGACGCCCGGCAGCCGACCCACGGCACGGGCGAAGTCCCACGCGTCCTGCGACCGAGCGACGGAACCGCGTAGCGTCACCTTTCCGCCTTGCACTTCGAAGCGGATATCGCGAAATCGGCGATCGCCGGCCCGCACTTGGTCGATTCGCTCGGATAGTGTCGGCGGCGGTGGGGCCGCAGTGACCGGGAGCGGCGCGAACGGTTTGACCGGCTCCGCCTTCGCGAGCGGTGCGACCGGCACCGGCGACCGCAGGCTGTCCGTCGGCCGGGGCGCGTTCTTGACGAACGGGTCGAGCGGCGGGACGTACAACTCGTTGACGACCTCACGCACGCCCGGTACGGCCCGCACGGCCTTTTCCGCGTCTGCGATGTGCGTTGCCGACGGGACGGTGCCCTGGAGGACGGCGATGCCTTCGCGTACGGTCAGGGCGACGTTGAGCCGAGCGAAGCCCTTGACGTCCCAGAGGGCGTTGCGGGCTTGCAGCGTCAGCAGCCAGTCCGCTGGCGGTGGCGACGCGGGCACGGTCAGGCCCAGGACGAGCATCCCGGCAACGGCGACGGTGGCCACGCGGAGGGTCCGGTGCAGGCGGCGACGGGTCATACCCCGATTGTCCGTCGGCGGGATATTCGTGGGGAAGGGGACTTGAGCCAAATTGCCGAACATCGACGGTTCACGGGTCGCGTGGTAGCGCCCCGGTAAACCTTACCGTCTCGGTTACTCGTCCTGTTCTGGCGGCATCGGCCGACCGACCTGCGTCATCGGCAGGAGCGTGCTCTGCACCGGCAAGCGCAGGACGAATGTGCTGCCGACGCCGGGCGTACTCGTCGCCACGAGATCGCCACCGTGTTCGCGGAGGACTTTGCGGCTGACCGGGAGGCCGAGGCCGGTGCCGCGCGATCCCTTCGTGCTGACGAACGGCTTGAATACGTCGTCGAGTTTGTCGGTCTCGATGCCGACGCCGTTGTCCGCAACAGCGATGCGTATCCACTCGCCGTCCGGCTCGGATTCCGTCGTGACCGTGACCAACGGGTTCGGTCGGCCCTCGACGGCGTCGAGCGCGTTGCCGATCAGGTTCAACAGCGCCCGGTGGATGCCCTCCGGGTCGGCCGGAGTCCGCGGTAGCGAGGCCACCCGTAGTTCGAGCGTGATGCCGCGCTCGGCCGCCTGCGGACGCACCAGTTCGACGACATCGGCGGCGAGGGCGTTCA
>CAZNSL010000045.1:8769-13804 GCA_964574975.1 uncultured Alcaligenaceae bacterium
AAGTCGGTCGATTCGACGGCCGGCTCGCGGTCCTTCGAGTAGGAGAGCATGTCGAGGACGAGGTTGTAAATCTTGCCTTGGTTCTTCTCGACGATCTTCCAGCCCTGCTTGAGCAACGGCTCGTCGTGGGCCTCGATGCCCATACCGAGGATTTCCGTACCGCTCCTCAGCCCTTGCAAGATGTTCTTGACGTGGTGCGACAACGCCGCGATTGTTTGTCCGACGGCCGCGAGCCGTTCGGCCTGCACCATCGCCCGGTAGTAGCGAGTTTCCTCGATGGCCAGTGCCGCCTGGTGGGCGAGTGCAATGGCGAGGTGTAGGTGATCCTCGGTGAACTTCGGCGGCCGGCCGACATCTGGCTTGGCCGAGCGGTCGAACGCGTCGAGATACAGCACTCCCAGCGTCTCGTGCCGGCCCTTCATCGGCACGCACACCGCCTCGCGGATGCCGAGGCGCAGAATGCTTTGACCGGCGTTAAAGCGGTCGTCCTTGGCCGCGTCGGCGATCAGCACGCCTTGTCGATGCTTGAGGACGTGGTCGGTGATCGTGCGGCTAATGGTCATTGGCTCGTCCGGGGCCGGGCCGGAGCGGTAGCGGGCCGCCTTCGGTTCGAGCGCCGCCGATTCGTCGTCGCGCAACAGGACGCAGCCGCGGTCGGCGTCGATGGAGCGGAAGGTAAGCTCCAGGATGCGGTCGAGCAGTTGGTCGAGGTCGAGGATTTGGCTGACGGCCTGGCTGGCGTCGTAGAGGATAGCCAGATTGGCGAGGCGCGTGCGTAGCCACGGCGAGCGCACGTCGTCGGGCCGGGCGAGAATGCGGCTACCTTCGGCTTCGTGAACCGACGTGACGATGGAGGCCGTCAAATCGTCGCCCTTCTGGGCGATCATGCGAATCTTGTCGGCGAGGTCGCCGGCCTTGGTCACATCGCCGGCCGACGATTGGTAGACGAGAACCGTCTGGCCGATCTGTACCTGGTCGCCGGGCCGCAGCACCGAATCCTTGGCTTGTTGACCGTTGACGAAGACGCCGTTGACGCTACCTCGGTCGAGGATGCGGTAGGCCGTGCCGTCGAGCGTCAGGCGAAACTCGGCGTGGCGGCGCGACACCTCGGTGTCGTGCAGCCGCAGCGGGTTCGCGCTATCGCGCCCGATGCCGAGGACAGGCCCGGTCAGTTCGAATTGACGGCCCTCATCGGCCCCCTGAATGACGATCAGTCGCGGCACGAGTCGTCCTCGTGGGCGGGGGGCGAAGGTGCCAAGCTAGCGGTCGACCCGTACGGGTGTCAAGCCGTCCGCAGGGGCGTACACTTTCGACGCCCGCCGCAGCGAGAAGATTCCATGATGCCGCGAGTTCGTACCGGTCTCGACGTACTTGCCGCCGACAACTTCCATACGTTGGCCGGTAGCCGGGTTGGTCTCGTCGCACACCCGGCGTCGGTGGACGGCCGGTTGCGACACGCCGTCGATTTGATGCACGCCGCGGGCGTCAAACTGACGATGCTGTTCGGGCCGGAGCACGGGTTTCTCGGTCAGGCGCAAGACCTGATCGGCGTGACCGACGCCGCGACGGAGCGCCTGCGGGTCATCAGCCTTTATGGTGCGACCGTGGACAGCCTGCGGCCAACGCGGCAGCAACTCGACGGTCTCGACGTATTAGTGATCGATCTGCAAGACGTAGGCAGTCGCTACTACACATTCCACGCGACGATGCTCTACTGCCTCCAGGCGGCCGCCGCGGTCGGCCCGAACGTGGTCGTACTGGATCGCCCGAATCCACTCGGCGGGACCGAAGTCGAAGGGCCGACTCTCCAACCGGGTTACGAGAGCTTCATCGGTGCGCATCCCGTCCCGATCCGGCACGGGTTGACGATTGGCGAACTCGCGCGGTTGTACCAGGCCGAATTGTCGATCGACGTGGATTTGACGATTATCCCGTGCGAAGGCTGGACGCGGGCCATGGACTGGGACGCGACTGGCCTGCCGTGGGTGCTGCCGTCGCCGAACATGCCGACGGTCGAGACAGCGTTCGTCTACCCCGGTCAGTGCTTGATCGAAGGCACCAACCTGTCGGAGGGCCGCGGCACGACGCGGCCGTTCGAATTGTGTGGCGCACCCGGCATCGACGCTCATCGTGTGGCAGCCCGGCTCAACGAGAGTGGGCAGCCGGGTGTGGTGTTCCGGGCAGCGAGCTTCCAGCCGACGTTCCAGAAACACGCCGGCTTACTGTGCGGCGGCGTGCAACTCCACGTCACCGACCGAGCCGAGTTTCGCCCGGTTCGCACCGGCCTCGCGGTGATCGCGGCGCTGCGCGAAGCGGCGGGCGACGGCTTTGCGTGGCGAACCGAGGAGTACGAATTCGTCCGCGACCCTATCGCGATCGACTTGTTGTTCGGCAGCGACCGCGAGCGGCGGGCCATCGACGCGTGCGCGGACCTGCGCGAACTCCCCGACCTGTGGGCCGCCGACGAAGCAGAGTTCCACGAACGACGCCGCCAGCACTTAGCCTACTGACGAGTCGAGACGATAGGACGACAGGGTACGAGGGAACCGGTCGCTTGTCGCCTTGGTGTCCTTCCTTTCCGCAGCCGGTGAAGTAAGCTAGTCGCCAATGCACGCCGGACAACTCTCCGCACCCGACCTGGCCGTTGTCGCCGCTTATGTTCTCGGCACGACTCTGCTCGGCGTCTGGTTCTCGCGACAGCAGTCCGACCTGAAGACGTACTTCGTCGGCGACCGCGACGTGAGCTGGTGGCTCGTACTCGTCTCCATCGTCGCGACCGAAACCAGCACCGTCACCTTTCTCAGTGTGCCCGGGCTTGCCTATAAGCCGGGCGGAAATCTCACTTTCCTGCAACTGGCGCTCGGGTATATCGTCGGTCGCTGCATCATCGCCGTCCTGTTGCTGCCGCAGTACATGCGCGGCGAACTATACTCCGCGTACCAGTTGCTCCGCGAGCGGTTCAGCCCGGCCGTCCAGCGCACCGCGTCGGGGCTATTCCTCGTCACGCGCACCCTCGCCGACGGCCTACGCCTCTACCTGACCGCGCTGCTCCTGCGCGAGTTCACGGGCTGGAACGTGACGTGGTCGGTCGTTGCGATGGGCGGCATCACGCTCCTGTACACCTACCTCGGCGGCATGCAGGCCGTCATCTGGACCGACCTGATCCAGTTCGTCGTCTACGTCGCCGGAGCGGTCATTGCGGGGGTCTTCCTGATCCGCCTGTTGCCGGGCGGCTGGGACCAGTGGACCGCGTTCGGCTCCGAAACCGGCCGGTTCACCGTCTTCGACTTCAATTTCGATCCGTCCAATCCGTTCAACTTCTGGGCCGGGTTGATCGGCGGTGCGGTCGTGACGATGGCCAGCCACGGGGCCGACCAGCTCATGGTGCAGCGTTACCTGTGCAGTCGGTCGCTCGGCGAGGCGCGATTTGCCCTGATCGCCAGCGGGTTCGTCGTCCTGGTGCAGTTCGCTCTGTTCTTGGCCATCGGCGTCGGACTGGCCGCGGTCGCCCATGCCGGCGTCCTCGACCTATCGCCATTGATCGCGCAGGCCGCGGCGGCCGGGCGGCCGGTCGCCAACGACGCGGTGTTCAGCTACTTCATCGTCAATTACTTGCCGGTCGGCCTCGTTGGTCTCGTTGTCGCCGCGGTGCTGGCGGCCGCGATGTCCACGCTGTCGTCGTCGCTGAACAGTTCGGCCAACGCCTTCGTCAGCGACTTCTACCGCCCGCTGCGACCGCACCGCTCCGACCGCGAGTATTTGGCGCTGTCGAAGGTGATGACCTCCGTGTGGGGCGTGGCGCAGATGGGCGTCGCCCTGGCGGCTCATGCGGTCGGTAGCCAGGAGAGCGTCATCAACCAGGTTATGGCCGTCGCGGGATTCACTACCGGACTGGTGCTGGGACTGTTCCTGCTCGGTCGGATGCGGTCGCCGGTTCGGTCCGGGGCGGCGCTCGTTGGACTGGTCGCCGGGTTCGCCGCCGTCTTGACGGTATGGCTGCCGTCCGTCTGGCCGGCGGCCAGCAACCTGTGGCAGCGGGTCACCGGGGCCGGCCCGCTCGCCTGGCCGTGGTACGCCCCTCTCGGCTCCGGCACGACCGTCGTCGTCGCCCTCCTCGTCAACGCCATCGGACGCGATCATGCTGCTCGACCATCTACTGACCGAAGCGCGTAACGCCGCGTCGATGAACCTCGACGCAATGACGCCGCTGGAAATCGTCCACCTGATGAACCGCGAAGACGGCAAGGCGGTCGAGGCCGTCGCCTCGCAGGCCGAGATCATTGCGCGGGCCATCGAACTCGTCGCCGACCGGCTGGCGGCCGGCGGGGGGGGCGACTAACGAGGTGGGGGCCCCACGGGGCGGCGCGGCGGACGCGACGCGCGCGGGTGGCCGCCGACCTTCAACTCGCCGCCCGGTCAGGTCGTCGGCGTCATCGCCGGCGGTGCGAAGGCGCTGACGCAGGCCGTCGAGGGCGCGGAGGACCACCCGGAATACGCGACGACCGATCTCGCGGCGCTCAATCTCGGTGCGACGGACGTGTTGGTCGGCATCGCCACCAGCGGTCGGACGCCGTACGTCCTGGGCGCGGTCGAGTATGCGAAGTCGGTCGGGGCGGCGACGGTCGGGTTAGCCTGCAACGCCGGCTCGGAGTTGGAGCCGCGGGTGGACCTGATGATCTGCCCAGTCGTTGGCCCGGAGATTCTGACCGGCTCGACGCGGCTCAAGGCAGGCACGGCGACCAAGCTCGTCCTGAACGTGCTGACGACCGGTGCGATGGTCCGTCTCGGCAAGTGTTTCGGCAACCTGATGGTGGACCTGCGGGCGACGAACGACAAGCTCAAGGCGCGCACCAACCGCATCGTCCGCCTGATGACCGGCCTCGACGCCGACCACGCCGCCGATCTGCTCGTTCGCTGTGGCGGCGAGTTGAAGACCGCGCTGCTCGCGCAGACGGCGGGCCTCGACCCGGCAGCAGCTCGGGCGCGGCTGGTCGAGTTCGGCGGTCGCGTCGGTGACGCGCTGCGGGCAGCCAAC
>CAZNSL010000046.1:0-1105 GCA_964574975.1 uncultured Alcaligenaceae bacterium
GTCCGGCGCGCGATGTCCACGGTGAAGTCGTCCACACAATCGTAGCATGAAGGAACAACGATGCGTCCCCTCCCCGTCATTGCACTGCTGGCGTTTGCCGCGGCGTCCCCGGCTGCGGAGCCGTGGGAACTGGTGCGCGTTCGCAAGGTTTGGGATCGCGCCCCGCACTGTGCCTTCACCGACCTGCTGCGGCTCGACGGCCGTTGGCTGTTGACCTTCCGCGAGGGCAAAGACCACGTCTCGCCGGACGGGGCACTGCGCGTCCTGTCCTCGTCCGACGGCGAATCCTGGGAATCGGCCGCCCTCCTCACGTCGCCAACCGCCGATCTGCGCGACCCGAAACTGTCGCGCCACCCCGACGGCCGCGTCGTGCTGTGCACTGGAGCAGCGCTGCACGATAAATCGAAACATACGCACGAGTCGTTCGTTTGGCTGTCGAAGGACGGCCGCGACTGGGGTCAGCCGAAGCGCGTCGCCGGGGACGACGAATGGTTGTGGCGGCTGACGTGGCACGGCAAGGCGGCCTACGGATTCGCTTACGGTTGCGGTAGGGACCACTACGTTTCGCTCTACCGCGGCGACGAGTCGGCCAACTTCCGCCCGCTCGTTCCACGCGCGGCCATCGCGGGCGAACCGAACGAGGCCGCACTGCTCTTCCTGCCCGACGACACGGCAGTTGCGCTAATGCGCCGCGACGGCCCACAGAACACCGCCATGCTCGGCACCGCGAAACCGCCCTACACCGACTGGACCTGGAAGGACACGGGAGTGCGCGTCGGCGGCCCGCAGGCGCTGCGGCTGCCGTCGGGCGACATCGTGGCCGCGGTGCGACTCTACGACGGCAAAGCGAGGACGAGCCTGTGCCGGCTCGACGTAGCGACGGCCAAGCTGACCGAGGTGTTGGCGCTGCCGAGCGGCGGCGACACCAGCTACGCCGGTCTGGCGTGGCACGCGGGCCGGTTGTGGGTCAGTTACTACTCGTCGCACGAAGGCAAGAGTGCCATTTTCCTTGCCGAGGTGAAAGTGAAGTGACAGCGCAGCACGGTGTCGTGGGTGTGAGCGAAGCCCCGACGCGCGCGCCGCGAAACCGACCCTCACCAGCGGG
>CAZNSL010000046.1:1115-5155 GCA_964574975.1 uncultured Alcaligenaceae bacterium
GACCGCGCCCCCCGGGGCCGCGGTTAGCCGCGACGCGCTGGGGAGCGCGCAGATCGCGACCCGCTGCGGGTTGCGGCTACCCGCGATACCGTCATCGCACAGTCCAGGTTGCGTTTCCCGAGGAGGTAATCCTCGGCCACCCGTCATCGCACGATCGACACCCAACGCTCGGCCACGCGCGTCAGGTCCGGGGCAACACCCGGCTCGTCGGCGAAGTAGTGCCGCTCGATCCTACGAATGTCGTCTCGTAACTCGGTCGTCCGATCCGGCGACAGGCCGTTACGCTGTTCGATCGTCTCCAAGAGACCGATCACCGTGAACGGTGTGACGTGCTCCGGTACACGGAACGTCGACTCGGCGACCGGCTTCGGCTTCCGCAAGAGCGCGACGGCCGCCCCGACCAACGCCAAGCCAGCGACTGCGAGGCCGCCGAGCCACCACTTCCAGGCGTTGTTGACTTCGCCGTATTTTGCCTCCAACGAAATCTCCGGTTCCTTGACGGCCAGCAAGTCGGCGTCGGCGTAGCGCTGGTACGTCACCTCCGTGCCGGCTTGCCTCGGCTTGCCGAAGGTGAAGGTCTTTGGCAGTTCCTTCAGGTCCGCGCGGGCGTGGAACGGTACCACCACGGTGCGCTCCGTCAGCGGGGCCAAATGGTCGCTTTCCTGGTCGTACTTGGCAACCGAGACGCCGTTGTCCTCGACCTTGCCCATCTCGAAGCCGGCCGGTTTCAGGTCGATCAGGTCTTCCAATTCCGGAACGATGCCGCGGGCAGACGCCTTGACTTCGAGGAGCAGCTTACCCTTGTCCGCCTGCCGCTCGTCGAGCGTCTGCATCACGGTGATCTTGGTCGCCGGCCGGGTCGGCGGGGCCGGCGAACGGGCATCGACCGGCACCGTCGCGCTCTCGACCGGCAGGACGACGTAACCGGAGGTGTCGAGGAAGTCGAGGTCCATGTGCATCGGCGGAATCTTGTCCACCTGCGGCCCCTTGGCCTTGAGCAGCATGTAACAGTAGGGCGTCACCCGCCAGCCGTACTCGGTGGTCGCCATCGAGTGGACGCCCTCCGGCTGGAAGGTGACCGAGAGTACGTCGAAATGTTCCTTGAGCCCCTCGGTGGCCGCCGCGGAGAACTTGTCGCGGTAGTCGGCCGTCGGCCGGCCGTAGTTGTAGTAGAAGCCGAAGGCGCTCGACTGGTTCTGGAGGTACTTGGCGAACCCGCCGCTCTCGCGCTCGATCTCGCGGGTATGCTTTAGGTTGACGAAGACGCCGAACGGCTTGCCGTTACCCACGCTCGTCGGGCCGTCCACTACGGCCTCGAGCTTGATCTCGCTCACCAGGTCCTTGTAGTAGTCGAAGACTTTTTTTGCCTCGTGGGCGTGCCGGTTGTCGCCGACGATGACGAAGCCGCCCTTGAGGTAGGCGAACTTCACAGCTGGGCCGACGGAGCTCATCTTCGTGAACAGGCCGTTGGCGAACTTCGTCATGTGCTTTTCGGCCAACTCGCCCGGCAACTTCTGAATCGCCTCCCGAATCAAGGGGTGCTGATTGAGCATCGGCTGGTGTTCCTCCTTGACCTGACCGAGATCGCTCGCGCCGAGACTGGCGTAGAACCAGTGTTCGTACACCGTAACGGTCTGCTCCTCCTCCGGCAGGTCGCGAACCTTGGAGGCGTACAGGTCGGCGGCCTTCTGGAAGTCGGCCATCGCTGCGACGCGGGTCGGGCCGAACGCCGATGTCTTGGTCAGTTCCTGGCGGAAGTTGTTCTCGTCGTGAACGATGGACGCCTTCGCCAGTTGCAGCGACCAGTCGGTCGGGAATTTCTTCTGCGCGTCGTCGACGACGGCGCGGGCCACCGCGTAACCGCGCATCACCTCGGCCTCGATGTCCTTCTGTTGTCGATTGGTCTTCTTGTCCTTCTGCTCGGCCGGCCTGCGCCACAGGCCACCGAGGTTGGAGCGCATCTTTTGCGCCAGGCCGGCGAGCGTTTTCGGCTTGAGGGACGCCACGGGGCCGAACACCTTCTCGATGGCCTCCATCTTGTAGACCTCGGCCGTCGAATGGCTGGTCGTGAACGCTTGGGCCAACAGAGCCTCGTCCGGGTCGCCGATCGGTAGCTTTTTGAGCCGGGCGATCACGTCGGCGAGGTCGAGCAGGTTGCGCTCCTGTTTCGAGCGCGTCAGCGGGATACCGTTGGCCCGTTGCTCGAAGCCGTACATGAACATGTACGGGTTGGTCATCTGGCGCTGGTCGTTCGGGTTGTGGTTCCTGATCCAGACGCGCAGAAACTCGTTGACCAACTCCTTACCCTGCTGCGGGTGCGTCGCAGCGATTGCCTCGATGTGCGGGAACGCCTTCGCCTCCTCGTTGACCTTCAGGTAAAGCTGTGCGAGGACGACGGCGACCTTCGGCTTGATCTCGTCGTCTACGTGGGCCAGCCAAGCATCCGATGGCTGCGACAGGATGACGTCGCCAGCGTTGACTGGTTGCGGCATTTCCTGCTGCCGATTCATCGCGTAGGGATTCATACCGCCGTCGTCGTCGAAGTCCTGCCCCACCCAGTAAATGTTGCCGTAGCGGTCGCGGCGCATGCCGGGGTTCAGACTGGTCGAACGGGCGTGCAACCGGGAGAAGTCGGCCTCCTTGAGCCACGCCCCGGCCAGGATCGTCAGTGGCCCCGTCCACTCCTTCGCCTTCGCCGGCGCGGCCTTGAGCAGCGACTCGACGGCCGTTTTCTGGAGCTGCAACTCCTTGACGCGGTAGTCGATGTTGTGAGCGTTCATCACCAGCCCCTGCGAGGCCAGTGAGCCAAGGGTAGCAAGGATTTCCTTGCCGCGCTCAGTCTGCGTCGTGAAGCTGGCGTCGAGCCAGTTCTGGCCCAACTCGGCCTTGAGCCGTGGTGCGAGGTCGACGGCCCGCTTGAGCGCCTCCTGCTTCTCGGCTACCGGCGCGATGCGCGACGCGAGGATAGCCTGCGTCACGTCCCACGCCTTTTCGAGTTGCACCGCTTTCTTGTCGCGGGCGTTCAGCGCGAGGTAGTGCCGTGCGAGTAGGTTGAGCGCTTCGAGGTCTTCCTCGGCCTTGGCGTGTTCGGGCGTCGGGAGGAACTCGCCGGCCTCGGACGCAAAGTTCGCGGCCATGAGGGTGTGCGCGATCTGGTGCTTCGACAGCAACCCCTGTCCCTCGGGCTTGGCGGCCTCGGCCTTGAAGCGAGCGAGGACCGCCTCCAGCACGGTGCCACTGGCCAGCGCCTGGTTGACGATGCCACCCAACTGGGCTGGCGACTCCTTCTCGAATGCGCCGGGAGGTGCCGCAGCGACGATACCCATGAGGTCTTCGGCCGAGAACGTGTACTTCTCGGCGTACTGGATCATCTGCGGGTTGCCGCCGGAGCGCAGCTGTTCCTGCTGGTCCGGCCCGCGCGATAGGGCCGCGAGCATCGCCCGGTAGCCGGCCTTGCCCTCGTCGGACGGAATGGTAGCGAAGTACGCCTTGACGGCCGGCCATTTGCCGAGCGCTACGTTCGCTTGCAGGGTCCGGATTTCGAGGTCGAGCGGGTCAATCGGCTTCAAGGGGCCGACGAAAGACGGGTCGCGGGTGTCGTCCGGCTTGGCCCACGTCTTGAGGACGGACGACGGCCGGCGGTCGTACTTCAGCTCGCGGAGCTTCTTCAGCCGCGGGTTTTCCTCGACCTTCGGCGCGGCCTTACTGGCTTTGCCGACGGCCTTGGGCTGCGTCGGCGGTCCCTTTGCATCGACAGGCGTCGGTGGGTCGTCGCCTTCGACGATTACCTGGGCCGGGACAATTTTCATGGCCGGCACGGAGGGAACCGGAGTTTGGGCCATCGCCAAGGCCGAGAGCAATGAGACGAGCGCGAACAGCGGTAGGCCGAGCCGGTACATGGTTCGTTACGTCCTGGGAGTTCAGAGGGTGGGCGCGGTGACGAGCGACGAGGCCCAAAATGCAAAACGGCGTGCGCCGCGGCCGGTCCGCGACGCACGCCGACGATTCGGCGGCGTCAGTGCCCGCCGGTGTCCGGCGGC
>CAZNSL010000046.1:5165-5940 GCA_964574975.1 uncultured Alcaligenaceae bacterium
GGCGGGGGGGGGCCCGGGCTCCCGCCCCCCCCCCCCACACTCCCAACCGGCCGCCCCCCCGGGCCGCCCCCCCCCCCCCCCCCACGATTCGGCGGCGTCAGTGCCCGCCGGTGTCCGGCGGCGGGCCGGAACTGGCCCCGCGGGCGTCCTTCGGCTGCTGACTTTGCTTGGGCTTACCCGGCTTCTTTCCGCTGCGACCGCAGCATTTGCCACTCTGGCAGCCTTCTCACTGGCTTGGCAAGGGCAACCCCTGCAGCTCCCCTAGGTCCATGCGGGCAAGTCGGATCGCCGCCTCGAGGTCCTCACGGTGCTGCTTGGCCAGGTCGGTATCACCAGTGGACCGGGATTCCTCGGCGAGCAACCGGTAAGTCTGACGGGCCGCGTCGATTTCCGGCCCCCACTCCTGCTCCGACTTACCCTCCAGTCGCATCAGCCAGGTCATGTAGTACTGTGAGTTCGCCAGCGTCGAGCGGGCACCGTCGAGAACCATCTTGTCGGCGGACGGATCGTCCTGCATTTCGCCGACAAGTGATTTCATATCGGCGTGGGCTTCCGGCAGTTGCTTGGCGAGCATCATCGCCTTGGCGCGCTCGACGCGAATGCCGCGGGCATCGCCGACGCGCTCGGCCGGCAGGGCGCTCAGTGCCTCGGAGTAGAACTCGACGGCGGCTTCCCAGTCTTCGGACGCCGCGGCGGCGCGGGCCTGTTTCAGCGACCGGCCGATGTCGTCGAGCAGCAGGTATTCCTGCCCCGGCCCGGTGAAGTGCCAGGCGGC
>CAZNSL010000046.1:5950-13788 GCA_964574975.1 uncultured Alcaligenaceae bacterium
ACCAACCGAGAACTAACAGGATGCGCATGGTGAACCGTCTCCCAATGGACCCCTGGGAACTGGCGACGATTCTACCATGACCTATCGGTCGGTGGGAAGGGGGTCGCGCAATTTTCCGGTATTTCTTATCTTGCGGCCGGCCCGTCACTTTCCCTCGTAGTACCGGCTCAACGACCGCAATCGCTGCACCTGATGTGCCGTGAGCAAGCCCAGCACGACCAAAGTGATGACGAAAATGACGTGCCGGTAGGCCGGCTGCCGGATCGCCTCCTGCGTCTGCTGCTGTTCCAGGACCGCAAGCCACACGTAGCCGGCGACAGTGCAGGCCGTCGCCACCCAGACGGTGCGCACCTGCCCCCACAGTCCCGACGCCGCGACCAGAAAGGGATAGCCGACCACCAGCGGCGTCTGCCACGCTGCCACCATGAGTTGGAGGGTCGTGAGCATGGCTACGTCGGCCGCGCCCCACAGGTACGCTGCCCATTGCGCCCAGCCCGGCCGCACGAGTAGGCGCTGGCAGGCCCAGGAAACGACCGCCCAGACCCATAGCAGGGCCAGCACCCGCAGTGTGGTCGGTCGATAGTCCGGCATCGTCCACCAGTTGTACGACGTAATGCCGGCAAACGCTGTCAGGGCGGACCACCGCGACGCCAGCGCCGGTTCGCGCCGCGCCCAGCGCCAGCACGTCTCCAGCGGCCCGGTTCGCCGCGTCGGTACCGGGTCGCCTTTGAGGTAGCACTCAAGCGCCTCGGCCAACACCGTTGCCGACGCGAACCGCCGCGACGGTTCCTTGTCGAGGCATTGCAGGACGACTCGCTCCAGCACTCGCGGTAGCTTCTGGTTGAGCGACCGCGGTGGCGGCGGCTCGCGTTCGAGGACCGCCAGGATTGCGTCGATGGGCATATCCGCCACCACTGGTGGTCGGCCCGTCAGCAGCTCGTAGAGGATCGCGCCAAGGGCATACACGTCGGCCGCGGGACCGACATCCTTCGCGCGACCGATCGCCTGTTCCGGAGCCATGTAGGCGGGCGTGCCCAGGATCGTCCCCGACTGCGTGACCTGGCTGTCGCCCTCGACGAGCTTGGCGAGGCCGAAGTCGGTGACGTACGGCTCGCCGGCACGATCGAGCAGCACGTTCGACGGTTTCAAGTCGCGGTGAACGATGCCGGCCGCGTGCAATGCAGCGACAGCCCGCGCGACGGCCGCGATGAGCCGTACCGCTTCGTTGACGTCGAGTGGCCCGCGCCGCAGCCGGACGGCGAGACTCTCCCCCTCGACGTACGGCATCACGAGGTACGGCAGGCCGTTGGTCCTGCCGCTCTCGTACACAGTGACGACGTGCGGATGCTGCACGCGGGCAGCCGCCCGCGCTTCGGACTCGAATCGCTTCTGCTGGTCCTCGCTGGCCATCGTTCCAGCGAGGATCATCTTCAGCGCGACGGTGCGGTTAAGTGCGACCTGTCGGGCGCGGTACACGGCGCCCATGCCGCCGCGACCGAGTTCGCCGAGCAACTCGTACCGCCCGTCGGCGAACGACTCGAACTCGGATGAGGACACGTCGGTGCTGGGAGCAAGAGTCGGTGGATCATCGGCCCAAGCGAGCGTGGCCGGTATGGCCATGGCATCGAGACGGTCGAGGCAGTCGAGGTGCGGTGCGAGTTCGGGATGGTCGGCGAGCCAGCGGGCGCGGTCGGGTCGCCGACCGGCGTGCAGTTCGGTCAGGTAGGCGTCGAGCCGTTCGAGTGTTGAGGCGTCATCCATCGCGGTTGCCGATCGCTGCTTGCAGCCGCTGCATCGCTCGCATCCAGAGCATCTGGGCCGCCGGACGCGAGCGGTTCATGCGGGCGGCCACTTCGTCGAACGGCAGCCGTTGCAGGTTGCGCAGTTCGATGACGGTGCGGTGGTCCTCCGACAAACTGCCGAGCGCCTCCGCCAGTTGCAACTCGCCCTCGTGCCGCACCGCTGCGGCAGACGGCGACTCGTCCGCCGCGGCCGGCTCCGCGTCGAGGACAGCCTCGCGGCCGGCCGCCCGACCCGCGGTGCGGTAGTGCCGCACGAAGTCGGCCGCGTTGCGGTCGAGGATCATCCGAAGCCACGCCAGCCACTCGGCTTCGGTGCCGCCACGGAACGCCGCGAAACCGCGGTGCGCCTCCAGCATCGTTTGCTGCACCAGGTCGGAAGCATCCACTTTGGCCCGCAACCAACTCTCGACACGGCTACGCGCCGCGAGGCCCAGGTACGTGCGGCAGCGGGCGAAGAGGCGGTCCCGGGCCGCCGCGTCGCCGTCGCGAGCCGCCGCCAACAGGGCCTGCACGTCGTCGCTCATTCGCGCTACTGTACCGGCTACAATGCCGTCATGCATCCCCCGCGCCTCCTGATTACGCTCGGCGACGTGGCCGGCATCGGTCCCGAAATCGTCGCCCGAGCATGGCCCGACCTCTTGCGACACGGCCGGCCGTTCGTCGTTGGCGATCCCGAATGGGTCCGCCGCGGCTTCGCCCTCGTCGGCTCGCAGGCAATGGTTGCCCCCATCATAACCGCCGGCGACCGAGAACCGTCCGAAGATATCGTCCCCGTGATCGCGACGAAGTCGCCGGACTTGAGTGGCGTGGCGGTCGGCCGGGTAAGCGCGGCCGCGGGTCGTGCGGCCTACGATTTTCTCGCCGAAGCGATCCACATGACTCTGAACGGCGACGCCGATGCCATCGTCACTTGCCCGCTGCACAAAGAGGGGCTGCACGCGGCCGGCCTACCGTATCCTGGCCACACGGAAATCCTCGCGGACCTCACCGGCGCGCCGCGGCACGCCATGCTCCTGCACGGCGACGGCATCACGGTCGCGCACGTCACGCTGCACATGTCGCTTCGCAAGGCGGTCGAAGGCGTGACGGTACATGGCGTGCGCGACTGCATCGACTTGCTCGCGGGCATCATACCCAAATCGAACCGTCTCGGAACGCGAACGACGGGTTCCGATGACCCGTCGCTGGCGCTGCGGGCTGATTGCAAGATAGCGGTCTGCGCCCTCAACCCCCACGCCAGCGACGGTGGCCTGTTTGGCGACGAGGAAGCCCGCGTGGTCGCACCCGCCGTCGAGGCGTCCCGCGCCGCTGGGGTCAACGTCGTTGGTCCGCTGCCGGCGGACGCCTTGTGGGTACGGGCCGCCGCGGGCGAGTTCGACGGCGTGGTCGCGCTCTACCACGACCAGGGCCACATTCCGATGAAGATGCGCAGCGGCCGGCGGTTGGTCAACGTAACGGCCGGCCTGCCGATCGTCCGCACCAGTGTCGCCCACGGTACTGCCTACGACATCGCTGGCCACGGTGTCGCCGACCCGACCAGCCTCGTCGAAGCCGCCCGCGTCGCCACTTTGCTCTGCGCGAATTGACGAGCGGTTGCGACCCGGTTGCACCCGGTTACTCCTCTCCCGCGGTCGCGCCGCCCGATTCGGCTTGACGCAATTTCCCAACTCCGTTATCCCGCCGCCAACGACCACGGAGGGTCGGCACAATGGCGGACGGTGGGAATAAGCTGCGGCTGGTGGTCCCCGACGAGGGCGGGCCAGCGTTCGACCCGGCACTCTTCGACGAGAGCGTGGCCGACCGCCTGTTCCGTCGCGAGTCGTTCCGCGCCCCGTCACGCCGCCGGATCGCCATCGAGCCATACGGCCGAGAATGGTTCGAACAGATCGAGCGGCACCGTTACGGCCGTCACGGCGCCTGGATCCCCCGGGCGCTGGAGTTTGGCCGGCACCGCGGCGAAACGGTCCTCGGCCTCGGTGAGGGCCTGGGCACCGACTGGCTCCAGTACGCTAAGAACGGCTCTGTCCTGACGGTTTGTAGCCCGTCGCTCGAACAACTCGGTCTGTTGCGCCGCCACTTCGACCACCGCGAACAGTCCGCCCGCTTCCTGCACGCTCCGCCGCACGCCGTACCGGTCGAATCGGCGAGCGTCGATGTCGTGTGCATCCAGGGCTTACTGCACGAGGTCGAGCAACCGGCCGCGGTCATCTCCGAGGTGTACCGCGTCCTGCGGCCTGGCGGCAAGGCAATCGCCATCGCCCCGGCCCATTACGACGCGGCCTACTGGTCCCGCGTTCTCTACCCCTGGCTGCGACTCATCGACCACGAACCGATGTCGCCGAACCGAGGGGCAACGGCCCGGCAACTCCGCCGCGACTTTGCACAGTTCGTCGACCACAAGGTCTCGAAGCGGCACCTGCGACGGGCCGTGTTGCCGCAACTGTGGCGCGTGCTGCCCCTGGGACTCCTGGAGCGGCTGATCGGGCAGGCACTGATCCTCAAGGCGTTCAAGCCGGTCACGGCGGCTCTGGCCAATGCACCGCCGCTGGCAGCCTGACGAGGGCTTCACTCGTAGGGTGGAACGAGCTTGGCGTGTCTCACCGCGTCAAGGAGCAGCGGTTGAGCGTTCGCGGTGGGACTCGCTAAACTCGTCCCACCCTACGAGACTGCATACTGCGAGAAATCGGGAACGCGAAGTGCTATGACGGATAGGGGCGGCGACGCCCCGTTCCGGAGCGACACCGATGCGTCCCGTCAGCGCACCCGTTTTCTGGCTGTTCGGCAAGACGCAGAGCGGCAAGACCAGCGTCGTCAAGTACCTCACCGGCGCGACCGACGCCGAGATCGGCGAGGGCTTCCAGCCCTGCACCCGCACCACCCGCCGCTATGACTTTCCCGAAGACGACGCCCCGCTCGTCACCTTCCTCGACACTCGCGGCCTCGACGAACCCGGTTACGACGCCGCCGAGGACCTTACCCGGTTCAACGCGGATGCGCACCTCGTCCTCGTCACGGTCAAGCTACTCGATCACGCCCTGGAAAACCTCCTCGCACAGGTGCGCAAACTGCGTTCGGCCAAGCCATCGCGGCCGGTCGTCCTCGCCGTCACGTGTCTGCACGAAGCCTATCCGCAACAACAGCACCCCACCGAACTACCGCCGGACGCCCAGCGTTCGCTCGCCGAACACAAGCGACGATTTGCGGGGTTGATCGACGTATGCGTCCCGGTCGATTTGACCAAGCCCGAAGAAGGCTTCACCGAGGCGAACTACAACGGCGAGGCCCTCAAGGCGGCGCTCGTCGAATCCCTGCCGGACGCGTATAAGCAGGCCATGCTGGTCCTCCGCGAGTCCGACGACGAAATCGACCGCAAAGCCCGGCCGATCATCCTCAGCTACGCCGCCGCCGCCGCGGCAGCCGGGGCAGTGCCGATACCGTGGGTGGACTTACTGGTGCTGCCGGGACTTCAGTCGCAAATGGTGGCCCACATGGCACGGAAGCTCGGCCGACCGCTCGAAGCCCGGCGGTTCGCCGAGGTCGCGTCGGCCCTGGGCATGGGCCTTGCCACCCGGCAAGCGGTGCGGGAATTGACGAAGCTCATCCCATATGTCGGCTCGGTAGCGTCGGCGGTGTTGGCGGCAGCCTCGACGTACGCCCTCGGTCAAGCGTACCTGCATTACGACCGGGCGCTAGCCGAAGGCCGCGAACCCGATTCGGCCGAATTGCGAGCGGTCTACGCCGAACAACTCGCAAAGGCCAAGCAGATGTGGAAGCCGAAATGAGTCGCTGGCGACTCGCAACCCTGGCGATCCTGTTCCTCCTGCCAGTCGCGTTCCTGGTCGGCGTCGGCGGTTATGCACTCTATTACACCGGCTGGGCCGTCTACACTTGGTGGCCGTTGGCCGGCTGCTTCGCCCTGGCCTATGTCCTGGCGTGGTACTGGCACCGGCATCGCACACTCGTACCGGAGCCGGACGCCACCCGCAGCCACTGGACCGACCGCGACAAGACCGCGTGGGAACTCGTCCGGAAGCGAGCCGAACAGGTCAAAAACCTGCCGGTGGACAAGCTGGCCGAGCCGGGCACGTACATCGACGCCGCCCGCGTCCTAGCCGACGAGTTGGCGCGCCACTACCACCCGAAGGCGGCCGACCCGTTCAGCCGCGTGACCGTCCCCGAACTCCTCACGGTCATCGAGTTGGCGACGCACGACCTAAGCGCGATGGTGGACGACTACTTGCCCGGTGGCCACCTGATGACGATCGGCGACTGGCGGCGCGCCAACAAGGCCGTGGATTGGTACAAACGCAGCCGCACCGCGTACTGGCTGGTGTCGGCCCTGTTTGACCCACTCAGCACCGGGGTTCGCTTCGCCGCGTCCCAGGTGGGAATCTCACAGCCGCTCGACGCCTTGCAACAGGATTTGGTCGATTGGCTGTTCGTCGCCTATCTGCACCGGCTCGGCGCATACCTCATCGAACTGTACAGCGGCCGGCTCAAGGTCGGGGCCGAGCGCTACCGCGACTTGACCGCGGCGGTGGCGACGGCCCCGGTGACGCTGGCCCTGTTCGGACAGGTGAAGGCCGGTAAGTCGAGCCTCGTCAACGCTCTAACGACCGCGCAACTCGCCGATGGGCCATCGCAGCGCCAGGCCGTCGTCGATGCGCTGCCGGCCACGAGTTCGGTCAACCGCTACCGCGCCAAATCACCGGACGGGTCCGGGGAATTAATCGTCCTCGACACTGTTGGCTACGCCCACGAAGGGCCACGGGCCGACGATCGTAACGCAACCGAGGCAGCGGCACGCGAAGCCGACGCCTTGCTCCTGGTGCTGCATGCGCGCACCGCCGCTCGGGCGGCCGATGTGGCGATGCTGGCCCGGCTAAACGAGTTCTTCGCGGGCCGGCCCGATCTGAAGCGACCGCCGCTGATTGCCGTGCTGACGCATGCCGATCTACTCAGCCCGTCGTTGGAATGGTCGCCGCCGTACGACTGGCAGGGCGGTTCGCGGGCAAAGGAAAAGTCGATGTCCGACGCAGTCGCGGCAGCGCGGGCGGCACTCGGCGAGGCCATAGATGCAGTCGTGCCTGTCTGCACAGCTGAGAGCCGTGTCTGGAATGTGACCGAAGGGCTAGTGCCGTTGCTGGCGGCTCGGCTCGACGAAGCACGGGCGACCGCCTTGGTGCGGGCCCTCGGCGCGGGCGGCGGCGGGGCGGGCAAGGTGCTGTCTCAGTTGCGGGCGGCAGGAACGGCATTGCTGGAGCGGTTGCTGCGGTAAAAAGGAGACGAAATCACATTGGCCCGGTGAGTTTGCTTCACTATACTGATATAGGAGCCGATTACTGCTCTTTCGACGCCGTGGTGCCGTATGGCTCTGCTGACGCGCAAAGTGGATTACGCGATCCTCGCCCTCTCGTACCTGCACCGCCGGCCGGAGGGCGGCTGCGCCCGCGAAATGGCCGCCCACCTGGGGCTGAGTCGAGCGTTTGTGGCCAACATCCTTAAAGAGTTGTGCCACAAGGGCTTCCTGACGAGCCACCGCGGCGTCAAGGGCGGCTACATCATCGCCCGACCGGTCGAAGACGTGACACTGGTCGAGTTCATCGAGTCGCTCGACGAACACCCATTCCAGTTCGCTGCCTGCAACGGCAGCGTATCCGGTGATGGCTGCTCGCTTGCGGGTGCCTGTCCGGTGCGCTCGCCGGTCGCGGAAGTCCACCGGCGCCTGCGGGCCGTGCTGAGCGGCGTGACCCTGGCCGAGCTGTTCGGCACCGCCAATTCCGTAGGGCGAGACGAACTGTTATCCCTCGGTGTGTAACCACGGAATACCCGATACCATGAGCCTGAAACTGCCGATCTACCTGGACAACAACGCCACGACCCGCTGCGATCCGCGCGTGGTCGAGGCGATGCTGCCCTATTTCTCCGACCACTTCGGCAACGCCGCCAGCCGCAACCACGCGTTCGGCTGGGAGGCCGAGGAAGCCGTCGACCGCGCCCGCGACCAGGTCGCGGCCCTCATCGGCGCGAAGGGGT
>CAZNSL010000047.1:0-7235 GCA_964574975.1 uncultured Alcaligenaceae bacterium
GCTCACCTCGCGGCGTCACTACAGGCTGCGACGAAGCCTCGCTACTCCAGCGTCCCCTCGTACTCCAACCCCGCGAGCAACTCGTCGATCCGCGCTCGCGCCGCGTCGCCCTCGGCATCCAGGCGCTTCAACTCGCGGCCGATCTCCTCCAGCCGCGTCTCCTGCTTGTCGAGTGCTGCCACGAACCGTTCGCGTAGCGCCTTCTCGCCGGCCTTGTCGCCGAGCGACACCAGGTTCTCGCGGATGCGGCCCTGGTCCTTGTGGATCGCGTCGCGCTCCGCGTTCAGTCGTGCGACGGCCGCTGCCAGGTCGTTCGCGCAAGCGGCCGCCTCGGCGACTTGTTTGAGTCGAGCCGCCGTCGGCGCGTCGAGGTACTTCTGGTCGAGCCACGTCGCCAACAGCGGGCTTTGCACGTCCTTGAGTGCATGACGATGGGCGAGAACGTGTTTCTCCTGGACGACGTACTTCGTCGTTTGCCCGGCCGGCAACACGGTGCGAAAGCGCCACGCCGCATCGGTCGCTTCGTGCGGCTTCGGCGTGTCGAACAGCTTGAACTCGGCCGATTCTCGCGGATGTTCGAGGAACAGAATCTGGTCGCCCTCGGACATGTTGGCGAAGGTGTACGTCGTCTGCCGGACGCGGGCGTACTGGGCCGACAGGATGCCTTTGCGCACCGTGACGCGGTGGACGCATTCGTCGTGCGTGTCGAAGCTGTCGCTGACGCGCACGGTCAACTCGACGGCGTACGCGACCAAACGCTCCTCGTTCGGCTTGAGCGTGTCGAGCATCGCCTCGCCGGCGTAGCTGCCGCCGTCGAGGACGGTGACGGGGCCACCTTCGAGCGTCAGGCCCGTGGTGTTCTTGAACTCGACGGCCCGCAGCGGGTTCTCCGCCCGCGCCGCCTTCTGGTAGAAGAGGACGGGCCGGCCGTCGAACGGCTTCAAGACGATCGGGACGAGGGCCGACTGATCGCGGCGGATGGTGACGGGTCGCTCGACGTGATATTCGAACAGGTCGCCGACCTGACGTTCGCGCACCTGCGCCGGCATCGAACTGGGGGCCGACATGGCCATGACGCCAACTTCGCCCGCTCGCTTCGCGCTGCGGAGGGAGTGCACGATTCGCTCCGCAGCGTCGTTCGTCAGGCCGAGCCTGTACGCCTCGGGCCCGAATCCGGCCGCGACTTCCGGCGGCAACACGCCGCTCGTTTCTTGCACGACGACTTCCGGCCGGGCGACGTACCGCGGCGTGTACAGGTCGTGGACGAACGACACCGGCAACCCCGCGACCAGCGTCAGTGCGACCCGTTCCCAGTCCTCCTCCTGCACGTTATCGACGACGGCCCAGCCCTGAATCTGCGGCGGCGCATCGTCGTTCAGCAGGATGCGGTACGTCGCCTTCCAGACCGGGGCCGCGACGACGTAGCTGAGCCGCACCGTCCGCTTGCCCTGGCCGACCGCGAAGAACGTGAACGTTCGAGCTTCCTTCTTCTTCGCCGCGATCTGCGTCCGTAGGTAGTACGACAGATCGGCCTGCATCTTCGCGTCGAGTAGTCGCAGGCCCGACAGGTCCAACAGGTCGAACGACCACAGGTCGCCATCGTCGGTCAGCACGGAAACGTATACGGTTTTGACGACGCCGTTTTCGCCCTGTTTGACGTGCGTGTCGACGCCGAGGAGGACGCCCTCCGTCGGCGCATCGTCCGGCTCGACCTTGAGGGCAACGCGCGTACCCTTGAGCTGCGGCAACAGCGCGACGAGGCTGTCCTTGTCGGGGATGTCGAGGGCGACATCGGCGAGTTTCTGCGCGAGCGGCTTGGTCGAATCGTAGTTGACGGCCTCGATGTGCCCGCCGCCGAGATCGAGGACTGTCAACGATTTCAACACGTCCGACACCTCGGACTGAGCAAACGAGAACGTCAGCGGCGCGTCGCCCTCGACGACGCCCTCGCGCTCGAAGTAGCCGACGCCGTGCTTGTACAGGACGACGCGCGTGACCGGCAGTGTGGGCATCGGACTCGCTCGATGCGGTTGGGGAAACGACGAAAGCCCCGGCGGCGTGCCGGGGCTGTGATACGTTACGAGGAATCGCAAAGTCTTCACCAGCCCGGAGCGCCAGCGACGGGTCGAGCGTCCCGTCGCTGGCGCTCCGGGCTGGTAGGACGCGGGTCACCGTCGCTCGATCAGCTTGATCTCCTTGACGTGGTAGCGCGGGTATTGCGACCACGATTCGCCGCCCGGCTCGCGGACCAACTCGCCGTACACCTCGACCACGTCGCCGGCCCGGAACTCGCCGAGCTGCGGATGGTTTTCGAGCCGTACCTTGCCGCCGAGCGCGTCCTCCTCCGACACCGGCTTGAAGCGTAGGTCCATGTGACCGCGATAGTGCCGGTCGAGTTCGCCGCGCAGCCGCGAGTAATCGTTGGCGTGACCGTAACGGCCTTCCTCCTTGAACGTCGTCACGCCGGAGACGGGCGCGATCGTCGCGGGTTTGGGCGCTTCGGGCGCCGGCCCGGTCGTCTGAGCCGGTGGTGGCGGCATCGGTGCGGGTGCTTCGACGACGGTCGCCTGCGGCATCGCCGGTCGAGCCGGGGCCGGCTCCGTCCGCTCGAGCGGCTGCGATCGCAATGGTGCCATGACGGCCGGCGGCGCGACGGCCGGCGTGGGCGGCGGTGCGGGCAAGGCCGGCCCTTCGGATGCCACACCGGTCGGGCGTGGCGGAATCTCGCCGGTAAGGCGCGTCCGGGCAACGCGCGGCGTTTCGGGCGGCGGCGGCGGCTTGATCGCCGACGCGAGGCCTGGCGGCGGCTTGTAGGTGGGCTGGGAACCGCCTGCCTGCATCACAGGCTGGCGGCTGACGAGCAGCGGATTGTCGGAATACGCGGCGCGCGGCGGCGGACTCTGACACCCGGCCGCACACACCGCGACGAACAGGCCGGTCGCACCGGCCCGTCGGACGCGCGTCGTCATGGGATTCCCTCCCCCTCAGGAATGCCCCACACATACCGCGATCCGGCTGCACGTCAACAGGAACTCAAAATGTCCGTTTAGCCGGGGCGCCCCGCCGCGCGCGGGGGGGGCCGCCCCGGCCCGGGCCGGGGGGGGTGGCTCCCCCCCGCGCCCCGCTGCGCGTCGCGGCTAAACGGGTTACCGTGCAGCCAGGACGCCACCGCGCACATCTTCCCGCAATTGCTCCAGCGCCTCGCGGGCGTGCTGTGCGGCTTCGAAGTCCTCGGAGTCCGCGAGCCGGTCGAGGTCCGGCCACAGCCACGACAGCCCCTCGGCCGCCACCCGGCGGATCGCGTCGGCGTCGCCGATCAGCGACTGGCGGAACCACGCCAGCGCCCGTCGTTCGCCGAGCCGCGCGAGCGCTGCCTCCGCCGCGATGCGCACCTCGGCGTTCGGGTCGTCGCGGGCCTTCCCGAGTGCCGCCCGAACCGCGTTGCCTGCCAACGGCTCCCACCAGCCGAGGCTGCCGGCGGCCGCCGCCCGATAAGTCGGGTCCCAGTCGCGCAGGGCAACTAGGAATAGCTCCTCGGTCAGCGTCTCCGGGAAGGCTCGCAGGGCGTACAGGACCGCGGCGTACGGCACAGTGTCCGGCTCGCTCGGCCTCGCCGGCGCTGCGGCCCGCAGTGTGGAACGCGACCGGCGCACTGGCCGAACCTGGACATCCACCCACGAGCAAAGCCACGCACCGACCTCCGCGGCGGTCGAGTGTCGCAAGAGCCGCACACCGGCTTCGCGATGGTCCGCGGGCCAACTCGCCATCCGCGGGATGACCACCAGGGACGCGTCGGCGCGCAGGTCGTCGAGTGCGGCCAGGTAGTCGCCGCGCGTCGCGTCGTCCGCGGCACACAGGTCGTCGAGCAGGTCGGCACGGGCATCGGCGAGGTAGTCGGCGACGGCGTCGGCCATCGTCTCGATCTCGTCGATCTGCCGGCGGTACTCGTCGGCCCAGTCGGGGCGTTCGGCCAAGGCGCGTTCGGCATGGCCGGCCCGCTGCACGAGTCGAAGTGCCTCGACGAAGACGCGGACGACGCGCGGGTCGGCCCGCCGCGGCTTGTTCCGCCACAGTTTGACGAGCGCGTCGCCGACTTTCCCTTCGGCGACGACCTGTGGCGGCACGCCGTAGCGCAGGCCGCGCAGGGCCGAGTGCAACAGCCGCAACGCCGACTGCCCCAGCAGGCTGGCCGGTCGGCGCAGCACATCGACGAAACCGGGGCAGCACACGGTCTCGGCCGCGAAGAACTTCGCCAGCGGCACGTCGGCGGCGACCGCCGGGCAGCGCAACAGGTGCGGCAGACTGTCGTCGCGGTTGAGGTAGCGAAGACTGTGGGCGAGGTCGATCCAGTACCAGCTCTGTTCGACGGGGTCGTCGCTCAAGCGACGCTGGAGTTGCCGCTGGAGGATCGGTCCGGCGGCGTCCGCGCCGAGTTCGGTGAGGGCCTGCACCTGCACCGCGAACTGGAGGCCCGGTTGGATCGCGGCGTCGGCTCGACCGGCGTCGCCGCGCCGGAGGATATCGCGCCAGCGGGCTTTGGCCGACTCGATGGCCGACTCGCTCAGCCGGCCGCCTTGGAATAGGTGCAGGTGCTGTTGCGTGACCGGCGACAGGAGGGCGTGACGGCCCTGGATGTGCGGGCGACGGCCGAGACGCAGTGCAACCGCCACGAGCAGCGGCCCCAGCGCGACGGCGGCCAGTACGACCCATTCCATGCCCAAAACCCTCAGTGAGTCGTGGTGAGTGGTGAGTGGTGAGTCAATGCTGATCGAATGGCGTCACGGACATTGCCTTCTCTGACCACTCACCACTCACCACTACTCCCGGACGTGCCCGGTTCCATACACGAGGTACTTGTAGCTCGTCAACTCCCGTAGCCCGCACGGACCGCGGGCGTGCAGCTTATCCGTGCTGATGCCAATCTCCGCGCCGAGGCCCAGTTCGTACCCGTCGTTGAACCGCGTACTTGCGTTTACCATCACCGCCGACGAATCGACCCGGGCCGTGAACCGCTCCGCCGCCCAGTAGTCGTCGGTGACGATCGCCTCCGTGTGGCCGCTGCCGTACCGGGCGATATGATCGGCCGCCGCGTCCAAACTGTCCACGACCCGGATCGACAATATCAGGTCGGTGTACTCGGCGAAGTCATCGTCTTCCGTGGCGCGAACCGCGTCGGCGATGTGGGCAAGCGTCCGCTCGCAACCGCGCAACTCGACGCCGCGCTCGCGCAGGGCCGCCGCCGCGACCGGCAAGAAGGCCGCCGCAATCTCCGCGTGGACGAGCAGACTCTCCGCAGCGTTGCAAACTGCGGGCCGTTGGCACTTCGCGTTCACCAGAATGCGCACGGCCATGTCGAGGTCGGCCGCCCGGTCCACGTAGACGTGGCAGTTGCCGCGGTAGTGCTTCAACACCGGCATCGCCGCCTCGCGGCAGACGCGCTCGATCAGACTTGCCCCGCCGCGCGGGATGGCCAGGTCGATGAACTCCTTGAGCCGGAGCAAGTGTCCGACGGCGGCGCGATCCGGCGTGGCGACGAACTGGACCGCGTCGCTCGGCAGCCTCTCGGCCACCAGCGCATCCTGCAAAATGCGGTGCAGGGCCGCGTTCGAGTGCCGGGCCTCCTTACCGCCGCGCAGGATCAGCGCGTTGCCGCTCTTGAGCGCGACGGCCGCGGCATCCACGGTCACGTTCGGCCGCGACTCGTACAGGAAGAAGATCGCGCCCAAGGGCACGCCGACCTTGACCACCCGCAACCCATTCGGCCGCACGCCGCCCTGGAGGACGCTGCCCACGGGGTCTGGCAGCGCGGCAACATCGCGCAATCCGTTGGCGGCCGCTTGCAGCCGTGCCGGCGTGAGGCGCAGGCGATCGACCATGGCAGCCGTCAGCTCGTATTCGGTCGCGGAGGCCACGTCGCGCTCGTTGGCGGCGAGTACGTCCGACTGGCGCGCCGCGATCGCGTCGGCGGCGCGACGCAGCCAGGCGTCCTTGGCCGCGGTCGAAACGGTGGCCAGCGTGCGCGACGCCGCGCGGGCGCGGCGGCCGAGGTCGATGCAGTACGCGCTCAGTTCGGCATCGGTCACGGCGTCGGTAATCCTCCGAAGAGCGGCAGTCGGCCCGGCTCGGCGGCCAGGGGCACGAGCAGGAACGGCGCGGCCGGTGGCGGCTCCTGGGCGAGCGAGAAGTCTGCCGGCAATTGTACCCGGATTGGCTCGTCGCTGTACAGCGCTTGCGAAACGTCGCGCTCCGCCTGGAACGCCGGCCGCGTCAGATCGACGTACGCCGTCACCGGCGGTACCTCCGCGACTGGCGGCCCCATGAGCTTCAGCGAAACGCGCCCGGCCTTCTCGTCGGCCCGCATCCACTGCGGGCGGAACGGCGCGTTCGACGGCGTGAGGAAATGGACCGGCACCTGCACCTCGTACTGCTTGCGCGCCGGCCGCAGCGTCAGCTTGACCGCGACGGTACTCGGGTTCGCCACGACCGGCTTGCCGTCGATCTCGCCGACGAGCGTCGCCGTGCCGCGAACCACGACCTCGGTGAGTTCGCTCGCCGGCTCGCCGGCCGGCAACGCGAACGGCTTGGTCGTCACGAAGGTTTGACGGTCGAGAACATCCTGCGGCCCGCGGACGACGACGAGGCTCGGCTCGATCTCGCACTGGGCCAACCGGCCGTGCAGGGCGTGGTCGAGCCGCACCGGCAGCCGCCGTTCGACGATCCGCCGCAGCGTCACCGGGATGCGCCCCTGGGCTTCGGCGACGACCGCACGCACGCCCGGCGGCGGGTGCAGGTCCGAGGCGCTCACGCGCACCGTGTCGACGACGCGGGCTTCGGCCGGCCAGTCGACCGGCGGCGTCGCCGTCGCGGTGACGACCATTTCGCCGCGCTGGATCTGACCGCGCAACTCTCGCAGCCGCGACGGTGGCCCGGCGAACGACGCAGCGATCTGCGACGGACCGGTGACTTCGAGCCGATAGTTCGCCGCGTCGCGCTCCGGCAGGCGGACGCGCACCGGGATCGGCACGTTGTCTAGCGACTCCTGCTCGCGGTAGCGGGCGTAGAGCCACACCAGAACCGCCAGCGCGAGCGAGACCGTCGAGCAGATCAGGCGGTCGAGCATCCGTGCCTCCGCTACCTGCCTTCCGAGCCGGAAGCGTGAGCGACCGGACCCCAAGGACGGGGCGGCCCCGGCCGGCGCCGGCCCGCGCGACGCCCCCGGGAGCCACCACCGCGCC
>CAZNSL010000047.1:7245-13644 GCA_964574975.1 uncultured Alcaligenaceae bacterium
GGCCCCAAATGGCCGTCGCTCACGCTTCCGGCTCGGAAAGGCGCTACGCCGCGTGCAGCAACTCCGTCAGCCGCGCTTCGAGTTGCTCGCGCGGGACGGCCTCGAGCTTCCCGCCGACGGCCAGCGACACGCGGCCCGTCTCCTCGCTGACGACGACCAAGACCGCATCCGTCTCGTCGCTCAGGCCGATCGCCGCCCGGTGCCGCATGCCGACGCGCGGCAACTCAGTGTTCGGGTGCGCTAGCGGCAACTGGCAGCCGGCCGCCATCAGCCGTCCGCCGCGCAAGATCACCGCGCCGTCGTGCAGCGGGCCGTGCGGCACGAACAGCGTCCGCAACAGTAGCGGCGACACGCGGGCGTCGAGCGGTTCGCCCGTTTCGATGTACGGCTCCAGGGACAGCTCGCGCTGCACGGCGATCAGGGCACCGACGTGGTCGCGCGCCAGCGATGCCGCCGCCTCGGCAATTTGCCCGGCGACCGGCCCGCTGTCGGCGGCCAACAGCCGCCAGCCGCGGTAGCGCCCCAGCACGAGCAGGCCGCGCCGTAGTTCCGGCTGAAACACGACGATCAGCCCCAGCACGACCATCGACAGAAGGTAGTCGAAGACCTTGCGCAGTTCGTGCAGGTCGAAACTGACGATGACGAGTTGCGCGATCAGAAACGCGCCGACGCCGAGAATGCCCAGGCCGCGTACCATGCCCGAACCGCGCGTTCGACCGAGCAGGCGCAAGAGTGCGTACAGGACCACGGCCAGGATCGCAACCTCGAAAAGGTCGCGGCCGTCCACCGCATCCCGCAACTGGCTCCATCTCTCGGGCATGGCACGCGATCCGGAAGAATTAGCCACAGATGAACACGGATAAACACAGATGAGTCGGGAGGACCAACTTCGGCTTATCCGCGTTCATCCGTGTTCATCTGTGGCTAATTCATTTGAATCCGTTCGAAGACCTTCACCGCGTCGCGCGTCGCTGCGACATCGTGGACGCGCAGGATTTGCGCGGCCCCAGCCGCCAGGGCGTGGCAGGCGATGGCCAGAGAGCCGGCCAGACTGTCGGGCGGCGTCCGCCCCGTCGCCTTGCCGATGAAGCCTTTGCGCGACACGCCCAGGCACACGGGCCGGCCGAACCGGCCGAACTCGGCCAGGCAGGCGATCAGCTCCCAGCACTGGGCCGCGGTCTTGCCGAAGCCGATGCCGGGGTCGAGCGCCACCTGACCGGCCGCTATACCCGCCTCGGTGCAGTCGTGCAAGCGGGATTCGAAGAATTGGACGACGGCGGGGACGACGCCCGCGGGGTAGCTCGGCGCAAGCTGCATCGTCTGCGGCGTGCCCTGCATGTGCATGACCACGGCCCCCGCGCCCTGCACCCGCACCAGCTCGCGCATGGCCGGATCGGCGAGGCCGGTCACGTCGTTGACGACGTGCGCCCCGGCGTCGAGCGCCGCCTTCGCGACGGCGACTTTCATCGTGTCGGTGGAAATGGGTGCGTCAGTGCGTTTGGCGACGGCGGCGACGACGCCGACGACGCGGCGCAGCTCCTCGGATTCATCGACCGGCATCGCCCCCGGCCGCGTCGATTCGCCGCCGATGTCGAGGATGTCCGCCCCGTCCGCGACCAGCCGCAGGGCGCGATCGACGGCGGCGGCCGCATCGAAGAACTGGCCGCCGTCGGAGAAGCTGTCTGGCGTGACGTTGACGATGCCCATGACCAGGGGCCGCGCAAGCGACAGCTCGCGGCCGCGGATCGTCCACGTCGATGGCGCGTTCATGGCTTGGTCAGTGGCAATTCATCGAGGATCGCCAGTCGCGTTGCCTTGGGGTCGGTTAGCGTAATCCACCTGCACGGGAACCGTCGGCCGCGACTCGAATCGTGTTTCCGATAATGTGTAGACCCGAAAACGCAAACGGCGACCCGGGTGTGAAACCGGATCGCCGTGCGTGTGCCAGGAGGCCGTCCTTACATCGGGGGCTTTTCCGCGCCGCCGGCCGGCGGGGTCGCCGGAGGAGTCGTCGGCGTGGTGGCCGGTGCCGGGGTCGTCGGCGCGGCGGCGGGAGCAGCGGCCGGCGCGGCAGTCGGCGTCGGGACAGGAACGATGGAACCCGTCACCGGTGCGCCGCCGACAACCGGGGCCGCGTAGCCGTAGGAGCCACCGCACGAGTTGCACGAGCTGCACGCCGGAGCGCTGTAGCAGCTATTGCAGGTGTTGCAGCTCGGGGTGTAGCCGTGGCAGCCGTAGCTGTAGCCGTGGCAGCCGTAGCTGCTGCCCCAGCAGCCGCCGTGGCAGCCGTTGCAGCTGTTGCCCCAGCAGCCGCCGTGGCAGCCGTTGCAGCTATTCTTGTGGCCGCCGAAGAACCCGCCGCCGCGGCAGCCGTTGCAGCTATTCTTGTGGCCGCCGAAGAACCCGCCGCCGTGGCAGCCGTTGCAGCTATTGCCCCAGCAGCCACCGTAGCAGCCGTTGCAGCCGTGGCCGCTACCCCAGCAGCCGCCACCATAGCAGTTGCCGTAGCAGCTTCCGTAACAGCCACCGTCGCAGCCACGCTTGCCGAAGCTGGCCGTCTCCGGACCCGACGCCATCGCCGCCATCAACACGACGCTAAACATGAAGCACCTCCCACGGGGTCATTGGTCGCCACCGTGCTCCACTAGCCCGGGGCTGACTCAATTAAACTTCGGGGAGGTCGTCTGGAGCAATCGGGTAAACGGAATGGCCTGGGAATTGTGGCGAATTCAGGAACCTTGACGACGGTTGTATCGGTCGTAATTGCCCCGAACCGGGCGACCACGATGACGCTGCAGTAATTGCGTGTAGGCACGGCCGACGGCGACCGACGAGTGGCCGAACGCAAGGGGCAACGCGATCGTTCGCGTTGCCCCTTGTGCAATCCTGAGTTACGGCTTCTTGGGGTTCACCGCTCCCTTGTCGGGCTGCGCACCGCCCTGTGCCGGAGGAGTGATCGGGGTCTTCGTTTCCGGGTGGACGGCCGGGTTGGGGTTCGGCATCGGCACGGCACCGCTCGGGGCACCGGGTTGCATCGGCGCGCCCATTCGTGGCATGCCGTAGCCGCCGCCGTAGCAGCCCCGGTAAACGGGCTGATAGTTCGGCACGAAGCCGGTGCAGCCGCAGTACGACGATGCGTAGCCGGTGCAGCCGTAGCGACCGTGGCTGGATCTGCCGCCGTAGCCGGTGCAGCCGTAACTGTAGCCATAGCAGCCGTAGCAGTTGCCGCCGCCGTAGCAGCCGCAACAGCCGCCGTGTCCGCGACCTCCGCGGCCGAAGCCGGGTGTGTCTGTCGTCGTTGTCACCAACGCCGCCGTCAACAAGATGCTGTACATGGTTGCCTCCGAGAAAGTGCCTGCGCGGCGCGAGGTGCCGCTCATCCCACATCGCGGGATTGCACGTCGGAGGAGCAAATTGCGTACCTTGGGTGGACTTTGCCGGTGGCTACCACGCCTTTTCCATCTGCGAGACGATTTGCGTCGCCACGCGGTTGAGCGACTGCTGGTAGCCGGTGGCGCTCGACTGGCCGATCTCCGGGATGAACGAGCCGACGCCCGTGACTACGACGAACGGCGGCGGCCCCGGCGGGGGCGGCGGCAGCGGTGCGGCCGCGGGGTCGGGGATGTCGAGTGCAGGAATGCCAGGCGTCGGCAGGGGCTGTGGCCCTTGCCGCGGGCGCGACAGGATTTCGCCACTGCGCAGGTCCTTCCAGACGAGGCCAACGGTGAGGATGGCCTCCGCTTCGCGGACCTCGTTGAGCTGGTTGCGGCTGAGCAGGTTCTTGTTGAGCGCGAGGATGGTGCCGGAGAGTTCGGTATCGGCCCCTTCGCAGTTGGAAACGACCTTGTACGGCGTCTTGGCCTCGATCTCGCGGATGACGGCTCGCGTCAGTTCGACTTCCAGACCGCGGCGAGTCGAGTCGATCTGAATCTGGCTACCGAACATCGGCACGTAGACCGTGCGGATGCTCTCGTCGTAGTTCGGCCGCGTCGTGTAGCCGAGGACGGTGAAGTGCCCGGCCGACTCGCATCCGGTCAGGGCAATCAGCGCCAGCGCGACGAGAGTTCGCATGGGGGTCTCCGTCTTCCTCCCCTCTCCCGGCTTTGCGGGAGAGGGGCCGGGGGTGAGGGCCCGGATCTGAAATCTCAAATCTCAGATCGCAAAGGCACCCTCACACCCAGCTCCTCTCCCGCAAAGCCGGGAGAGGGGAGCGGGATCAGCGCGGCACAAGGTCGTTCGGCAGCGACCGCGGTGCGTTGTTGACCGGCGCGGCCGGCACCGGTGGCGGGGCGGCCGTGCCGTCCTCCGCATACGGGTTCGGCTTCGGCTTGCCGGTCATCTTGTCCCAGTAGTTCGTGATGTCGTCGAAGATGCTGCCGGTCGCGATGTCGGCCTTGCCCTGCACCGCCAGGTCGTGCAACTCCTGCATCCGCGTCGTGGCGAGTTCGGCGAACTTGGTGCCGGGGTAGCGCCGCCGGACGACCTCGTAGTAGAAGTACGCCGAGCCGGGGTGTTTCGTGCGCCGGTAGAACTCGGCCGTCTGGTAGTCCTTCTGCGCCTGCTGGTAGGTGATGCTGCCGAGCTGGCGCTCGAGGAAGCCGCTCTTCGCCTGCGCCAGTTGCGGGTAGTTGCGCAGGGCCGTATCGACCATGATGCGGGCTTCGGCGACCTTGCGGCCATCGTAGTCGGCCCCGCCGGTGCTCATGTGCTTGGCGATGATGGCCAGTTCCACCGCCTGCGGCGCGAGCGGGCTGTTGGAGTGCTTGTCGACCACCTGCGTGAAGAAGTGGTCGGCCTCCTTGTAGTCCTCGCGGAAGAACTTGACGCCGCCGGCCAGGAACAGCGCCTTGTCGGCGAGCGGGCCGGTGATGTCGTGGACGTGAACGTTTTCGAGCGCCTGGACCGCTCGGCCTTCCATGTCGAGGAAGGGCTTCTTCTTCTCGAAGTGGAAGACGGCCGGCACGACCAGCCAACGCTTGCCCTCGCGTTTCTCGCGGTAGGCGTTCATCTCGGCCCGACTGTCGTCGAGCCAGTAGTTGGCGATGTCGAACATCCGCCGCACCGCCTGGTCGCGGTAGGTGCTGGCCGGGAAGTCGAGCAACAGCTTATTGTACGTATCGCACGCATTGGGCAGTTCGTCCCGTTTGTACAGGCACTCGGCCTCGTAGAAGCGAGCCTCCTCGGCGACGAGCGGGCCGTTCTGCTTATTCTCGGCGATCTTGTGGAACGCCGACTTGGCCTTGCCGTAGTCGCCGGCGCGGTACACTTCGTGCGCCGCCGTCAATTCGGGCGAACCGCGGGCACCGCCGACGACCTGGACGAGCTTGCCGTCGCGCATGACGTAGCCGTCCTGCCCGGCCACCGGCGGCGACGACCGCTCGAACCAACTGAACGTCTGGCAGCCGCTGGCCGCGAGGGTCCAGCCGATGAGGGCTGCCGCGGTGCGCGTGCGTCCTGCTCGCATGAGGCCTCCTCCTCGCCGTCACCCCACGACGTACGGCAGCGTCCGCAGGCGACGCCCCAGGCGATAGGTGACGTACTGCCCCAACACCTGCCGCAGCTCGGCCCGCACGGCCGACCCCCACGACTCTCGCCAGGCCGACTCGTCGGCCCGCACCGCCCGCAGCGCGTCGAGCGCCGCCGGACTGAGCGGCCGCCGCTCCCGCTGATGCGGGGCGCAGGCGGCGCAAACGACGCCTCCGGCCGCGACGCAAAACGCCGGCCGGGCCTCGACCGTCCCGCCGCAGGCCGCACATCGGTCGAGCGCCGGGCTATAGCCGACTTCGTGCAGCCATGTCAACTCGTAAGTCATCAGCCGCTGTCCGACGAGTGGCCCCGCGCCGCCGAGTTCGCGTAGCGCCGCGCGGGTCGCGTCGAACAGGTCGGGGTGCGGGTCGCCGTCTTCGGTACCCTCGGCCAACAGTTCCGCCACGTAGTACGCCGCGTACAGCGCCGGCAGGCTCGTCCTCAACGCCGGGAAGCGCTCGGCGACGAGCGCCTCGGTCAACAGGTCGAGTCCGCCGGACTGCTTGCGGAGCAGGACGATATCGCAGACGGTGAGCAGGTCAAGGGCGACTTCGAAGTTGGACTTGAGCCGTCGGCCACCCTTGGCCAGGACGCGCAGTTTGCCGAACTCGCGGCTCCAGAGCGTGGCGATGCGGCTGGTCTCGCTCCAGTCGGTGGTGCGGACGACGAGGGCCGTGGCGCGTTCGGGGGGCATGGCCGCTTGACCCTGTCGTTGCGGGCTGTGTCGCCATCTTCCTCCATCCCGTCATCGGAGCGGGTGGCGTTTCGATCGGCGACGGCGGAGCCATTTTACCGAAGACCAGCGCCCTGCGGTTGCTTTTACTGACCGCTGCGCAAAGAAGGTCGAGTTTTGTTAGAGCTTCAATCCAGCCT
>CAZNSL010000048.1:0-13576 GCA_964574975.1 uncultured Alcaligenaceae bacterium
GAGCCCGCCGCGCCAGCGAGGGAGCGTTCAACCCTCGCTGGCGCGTCGGGCTCAAAGTCCAATCGTCCGTGGTCGTTGACCCGGCCGATGCGGGCCGCGATAATGCCGACTCGCGCCACCCCGAATCCATGCCCGCCGGACCGCACCCATGCTGACGGCCTTCCGCAAACTCTCGCTGACGCAGTGGATTCTGATCTCGATGGCTCTCGGCACGCTCGTCGGCTGGGCGGTCCCCGATCTCGCCCAGCAGCTCAAGCCGCTCTCGACCATCTTCCTGCGGATGATCAAGTCGCTGATCGCCCCGCTGATCTTCGCCACCCTCGTCATCGGCATCGCCGGCCACGGCGACGACATGAAGCGCGTCGGCCGGCTCGCCCTCAAGTCGCTCATCTACTTCGAGGTCGTCACCACTATCGCCCTGTTCATCGGGTTGGCGGCCGTCAACCTGACCCGGCCCGGCATTGGCGTCAAGCTGAGCGCCAACGCCAACGTGGGCGAGCAACTCGCCACCAAGACGCAGACGCTCGACGACTTCCTCAAGCACATCGTCCCGGAGAGCGTGTTCGACGCGGCCGTCAAGAACGAGGTGTTGCAGATCGTCTTCTGGTCGATCCTGTTCGGGGTAGCGCTCGCCCAGGTGCAGGGCCGACCCAAGGAGGCGATGCTCGGCTGGCTCGACGCGCTGGCGGAGGTGATGTTCAAGTTCACCGGGCTGGTGATGAAGTACGCGCCGATCGGCATCGGGGCGGCCATCGCCGTGACCGTCGGCCACAGCGGCATCGGCGTGTTGCGCAACCTCGGCGTGTTGATCCTGACGCTCTACGGAGCGCTCGTGGTCTTCGTCGTCCTGGTGTTGCTGCCGGTGGCGTGGCTGGCCCGCGTGCCGCTCAAGAAGTTCGCCCGCGCGGTCAAGGAACCGGCGCTCATCGCATTCTCGACGACTTCGTCGGAGGCGGCCTTGCCCAAGGCGATGCTGGCGATGCAGGCCATCGGCGTACCCAAACGGATCGTCGCGTTCGTGATGCCGACCGGTTACTCGTTCAACCTCGACGGCACGACTCTGTACCTGGCCGTCGCGTCGGTATTCGCCGCGCAGGCGGCCGGGGTCGAGATGAGCTGGAAGGACCAGCTCGTGATGATGCTGACCCTGATGGTGACGAGCAAGGGCGTGGCCGCGGTGCCGCGGGCGTCGCTGGTGATTCTGTCCGGCACGCTGGCGTCGTTCGGTTTGCCGTTGGAGGCGGTCGCGGTCATTCTCGGCGTGGACGAGTTGATGGACATGGCCCGGACGACGGTCAACCTGGTCGGCAACTGCCTGGCGACGTGCGTGATGGCCCGCTGGGAGGGCGAGTTCGACGACAACGCGACTGGCGTCTCGCCGGACGAAGCTCCGGTGGAGCCAACACCAGCCCGAAGCGCCAGCGAGGGATGAACCGTCACCCTCGCTGGCGCTTCGGGCTGGTGGACTTCATTCCACCGATGGCAGGATGACGCCGCGACACGCGCCGAGGCCGATGCGGGCAAAGCCATCGCGTTCGCAGTAGCCCGTCAGCGTCAGCTCGTCGCCGTCGTCGAGGAAGGTCCGCGTGGTGCCGTCCGGCAGGCGCACCGGCTCGGTTCCCTTCCAGGTCAGCTCCAGCAGGCAGCCGCGGTTCTCCGCGTCCGGGCCGGACACCGTGCCGCTGCCGATCAGATCGCCGGGCCGCAGCGGGCAGCCGTTCGACGTGTGATGCGCCACCATCTGCCCCAGCGTCCAGTACATGTCCTTGAACGACGCCCGACTTAGCCGCACCGGCTCCGGCAGCGCTTTCGTTTTGAGCCACGCTTCAACGGTGATGTCGAAGGCTCCCTGGCCGCCGGCGTCGAGGTACGGCAGGGCCGGCACATCGTGGGCCGGCGGATCGGTGCGAAACGGCGCGAGGGCCTCGGTCGTGACCACCCACGGCGAAAGCGAGGTGGCGAAGTTCTTCGCCAAAAACGGGCCGAGCGGCTGGTACTCCCAGCGCTGCACGTCGCGGGCCGACCAGTCGTTGAGCAGGCACACGCCCGCGACGTGGTCGAGTGCCTGCCGGGCCGGGATCGGTTCGCCCATCGCGTTGCCCGGCCCGAGGAGCGCGCCCAATTCGGTCTCGTAGTCCAGCTCGCGCGTCGGGCCGAATTTGCCCTCGCCGAGCTGGCCGCACGGCCGGCGCACCGGCGTGCCGCTCACGGCCAGCGACGAACTGCGGCCGGGGTAAGCGATCGGCACGTGCCGGTAGTTCGGCAGCAGCGGATTGTCCGGGCGGAACATCCGGCCGACGTTGGTCGCGTGGTGGATCGAGGCGTAGAAGTCGGTGTAGTCGCCCACCGCGGCCGGCAGGCGCATGGTGCAGTCGGCCTGGGCGTAGAGCGATCGCGGCGGCGCACCGGCGTCGAGCGCCTTGGCCCATTCGCGTCGCAGGTCGCGGCGCTGCGTCGCCGGCAGTGCGCAGTAGCCGTTGAGCGCGTCGCCGGCGAGCCACGCACCCGCGTCGAGGATGAAGTCGCCGATGGCGACGCCAACTCGCGCTCGATTATCGCCGGGCGGCTGGAATGCGCCGACCGGCAAGTTCTGGATCGGGAAGTCGCAGCCCGGTCGGTTCGCCGACTCGACCCAACTGCGCCGCTTCGGGTCGTGCGTTTCGTCGATCATAACAGTCCCAATGCCTCCAGGCCCTCGATCGGTTCGTCGAACGAACACGACCCGACCGAATGGGCGAACTGTTGCCGCGCCTCGCGCACCTGGCCGGCGTCGAGCGACCGGCCGCGCCAGTGCGCCCGCTCGTCGAAACGGAAGGCGGCCGCGTCGGTTTCGCCGAGAACGGGTTCGATGTCGCGGTCGCCGCGCCAGGCGAACGCGGCGGCCAAGAAGACGTTGAGGAACCCATGCATGACCGCCCGCGGCGCGTCGGACTCGTACGTCAGAGGGTGCGGCGCGCGGATGGGGTGGTGCAACCCGGCCGTTGCCTTGAACGGCAGTCGCCGCTCGGCGCACGCCACGATGAACGCCGCCACGTCCGCGACCGCGGGGATCGCGCCGGGCGTGACGCCGCCGGTGCGCAGCTTCGCATAGCAGCCGGCTGCTTGCACCGTGTCGAGGTCGCCGGGCGGCACTTCGCAGTAGACGGGGCGGGTAGCGCGGACGATGCGCTTGGTCTCCAGGGCAGCGGCTCGCGGCTCGTCGGTGTCGCCCAGCACGGCGAGCGACCCGTCGAGTTCCGCCGACACGTGCGGCAGTTCGGCCGCGGCGACGACGAAGTGGCGCAGCATCCAGGCGCGGTCGCCGCTGCGGTAGCGCAGGTAGTTGGCGACCGCAGCGTCGCGCGGCAGCGCCGCCGGCGGGAAGGCCCCGGCGTAGTCGATGAGCCGTTCGAGCAGCGCTTGCAGGGCCGGGGCCACGGGTCGAGCCATGAACGTTCGCATACCTGCCGTGACCGGGCGATTCGCCATCCGCGTCAGAGTGGTTATACGAGGCGTCACTCGTCGCGGTCGGAATCGCGCGCCGGCTGCGTCGCCGCCGTCACCTTCAAGGCGATGAGTTGCGCCACGATGACGGCGACGTAGAACTGGCCGATCACGGCTTCGACGGCGGCCAGCGTGCGGGAAGGTGCGGTCCGCGGCAACACGTCGCCGTAGCCGACGGTCGTGAGCGTGACCAGGCTGTAGTACGTCAGGAGCGAGTGCCGCCGCGCGCCCGCGGCCGGCATCGGTCCCAGGTGGTCCTGGAGTTGGAACGAGTTAGGCTCCAGGTGTTCGAGCAGGCCGTAGAGGTTCGCGAAGAATAGCGCGATCAACAGGTAGACGCAGAACGCGCCGTTGATGGTATCGCCCGACACCTCGCGGCCGCGGACGATCGCGCGCAGGATGACGGCGGAAGCGTAAGCCAGGAACGCCAGTGAGAACGCGTCGAGCACGAGGCCCGCGACGCCGTGCAACTCGGGACGGGCCAGGCGGCCGGTGAGCAGGCTCGCCACCGTCGGCAACCCGAGGATGAGGGCGAGCCACCGCCGCCGCCGGTGTTCGAACAAAACCACGCAGGCCCCGACGACGACTGCGGTCGCGAACGCAACGTAGATGACTTCGGCGAACCGCTCCCCCGTGAAGAGGACTGGGTGGACGACCACAAGCCCGAGTAGGGACGCCAAGAGCGCCGTGTACTTCCAGCGGTCTAGCACCACGCCTCCCGCTCAAAAGTCGAACGCGGCCCGGACGCCGACGCCGTTGATCCAGCTCTGCGTCACGGTCGGCACGTCGCGGCGCTCGACGATGTAGTTGAACTGCACCTTCACGTTCGGGTTGAAGAACCAGTTGAGGCCGAACGTCCCGTCGTAGAGTCGGCCGGCTTGCACGGCCGCGTCGTTCAGGTCGAGGTAGCTAAAGCGGGCACCAATCTGCCACGCTCCGAGCGAGCGGCAGCAGTCGCACTTTTTCACGCGGTAGTTCGACTTCGGCACCACGCGGCCGAAGGCCCCGGCGCGCTTGTCGTACGCCTGATGTTCGCCGGTCAGGAAGTACAGCACCTGAACGTAGCCGCCGTGGTAGAACAGGTTGCCCTGGCCGACGCCGTTGACGGTCGCGTCGGTCAGGAACTGGCAGGCGTATTCGGCTTGCACGGTCCACGAACCGACGACGGCAGCGAACTCCGGGGCGAGCGTGTACTGCCGGCTGCCGGGCACATCGCCGGTGTCGACGAGAATCGGCACCGCGAATCCCGGCCCGTTGCGCAACACCGGCCGGGCGCGAACGCGCAATTGTTCCTCCGGCAACTCGCCGGAAAACGTGCCGAAGCCGAGGTGGACGAGCCGTTCGCCGTCGCCCTCGTACACGGGCAGGCCGGTGACGCGGCCGCCCCAGGCAAACTTGTTCAGGCCGATGCCGAACGTGTTGGTCTGCGGCCGGTAGATGCCGAACTGCCAGGTGGCGCGCTCCGACTCCGTCCGATTGTGCGCGGCCAGACCGACCGAATAGCCGTTATCGAAGGGGCCGTAGAACGCATCCATGTTGTCGGCCCGTTCCATGAACGGCAGGAAGCGGTGGCTGGTGTTCTTCGTCAGACTGATGGGCTTGACCAGGTTGCCGAAGCGGACATCGCCGAGGCCCGGCACCTCACGCACCTGCACCCAGACGTTGCGCGGCGCGGGAGCCGAGGTCAGGTTGCTGAAGGTCGGCGGCTGTAGGCCGCTATTCTCGTTGTTGGCGTTGGCGAAGTCGTACTCGACGACGTAGTCAAACTGCCCGTAGATGTCGCCGTCCGCCCGCAGTCGCGCTCGCCGCAGGAAGGTCGCCGAGGCATTGCCGAGGCCGCTTTGCGTGCCGTCGGCGACCGCGAACGCCCCGGTCGGGCCGATCAGCCAGGTCGAGTCGATCTGGCCGGTGCCGCCGATGTGCAGCCGAAAGTTCTTGTCCGACGACTCCAGGTGGTAGCCGTTATCCCAGTACGATTCGAGCTTCACGCGCCCGTCCGCGGTCGGCAGCACGGCGTCCAGTTCGCTGGACGACTTGGACTCGGTGGACGACGATGACTCGGATTTCTTGGACGTGGACGGGTCCGCCGACTCCGCTTTCTGGGGTGCAGACTGGCGCGCCGATTCCGTCGATTGGTCGCCAGTCTTCGCCGGTTCGTCGGCCAGTGTGCGACCGGTAGCGATGGCCAGAACGGCGGCGACGAGCCAGTGTGTCGGCGACATTCCGATCATGGTTGCTCCCACACGCCGTACCCCACGGTGCGGTCGTGCCGGCAGTAACGGTTCGCCGAGCACCTCACCATTAAATCGACCGGAACGGGATGGAATCTTTAAAGGATGTGCGCAGCACCCAACTCGCGGACGATTCACCGGGAATTGCGGGTGTTGCCGAGCGCGGTCGCTTCGGGGACCAGGAAATCGGTGCCGGAGCGAGGCAAGAGTTGCTCGCCAGTCTCGGCCCCGGGCGGGTCGGTACGCCATCTCGCGGCGCGGCCATCGGAGTAGCCGATGTCGAACAGGCGCTGCATCTCGGCCGGCTCGAACGCCAGCGCGTTCTCGCCGACCGGCACGTTCTGATCGAGCGCGGCCAGGTGGAAGTTCATGCCGCTAATCAGGGACAGGGTGTACAGGCGGACGATCTCGCCGCGGGTCTGCGAATAGGTGAGCGACGACGCGGCACTCTCGGCCACGTCGAGAATCTTCGACTTGACGCTACCGGGATCGGCGTAGAGCTTGCCGGCGACGACGACGTAGAGGCTCGACCCGGTGAGCGGCTTGTGGCCGGAGCGGGCCGCCTGCGCGTCGATGCCCAACATGGAGGCGCGCAGGAACAAGCCGTTCGTCGCGCCGCCGTCGGCGTGTAACTCCGTGTACTGCCGGCCATTGACGGTGACCGGGATCGGCACCGGCGGCAACCCGCCCGGCACCGAACACGACGCGAGCAGCACCTTCCGGAACAGGGCGAGCCGATCGGGCCGCGGGCTACTCGCGATGGCTCCCATGTCCCAAACCGCCAACCGGCGGGCGTCGAGGTCCGTGGTGCCGACGAATAGCCGCCGGCCGCACGCGTGGGCCGCGGCGACCTCGCCCAGCACGCGCTCGTCCACCTGGTCGGCGATCAGCCGCTCCAGCGGCTTCGACGACATCGCCGAGTCCGACCAGAGCAACGTAAACAGCGGCTTGCGGCGAACGACATCGCGCGTCTCGATGGACGTGTACAGGCAGCGCAGCGGCTCGTCGTAGGCCTTGCCGATGAATGCGTAGGTCGCGACCAGCGAGCCGGTACTGACGCCGGTCACCACGTCGAACGTCGGGCGGGTGCCGGCGTCCGACCAGCCGTTGAGCAGGCCGGCCGTGTACGCGCCGAACTTGCCGCCGCCGGACAGGACGAGGATTTGCAAGCGGCGCGATCCGTACGCGCTTGCCGAGGCATTGTCGTCGCCGGCCCGGAGCCGTGCGGTTAGCGCGTCGAGGATGTCGCGGTCCACGGGGCGGTATTCGCCGGGTCGGGCGGCCAGGTCGATCCGCGGTTGAGCGCCGACCAGGTCGGCCGGCACACTCTTCCGCGAAGTCGCCGCGCAACCGAGGGCGCACACGCAGACGACGACGGCAGCGAGGCGGCGGTATTCCGGTGCCATCATGCCGACGTGCCCGCGGCCTTGGGAAACGAGATGCTCGCCGCAATCATACGCGATACACGGTGCAGACCTTGAGTTGAACCCGCCGACCCTTCGGCGAAATGACGCAAGCCGTCGCCTACAACCGTCTCACGTTGCGCGGATTACCGCGCGTTGAAGATGGGTAAAATCCGAGCCGGACGCGTGAGCGACGGCCCCGAGCGCTCGGGGCGGGCGCTCACGCGTCCGGCTCGGATTGGACGGATACTTCGTCACTTCCCCACCGGCAGCCGGCCCGGCGTCCACGGCGCGCCGATTCGCTCCAATACGGCCTCCAACTCCTTGACGTCCGTCTCGACGCGCTTGCGCAACGTGGCCGACACGGCGTCCAGTTCGCGGCGGGCGATGGCGTACTGCTCGCGCTGCGTGCCCGTCGGCTTGTACGTCAACGATCGCGTCGCGCCGCCGGCCACGGACACGCGCTCCGCAATCGACATCGGCACGTTCTCGTTCCGCTCGCGCAGGATTGCGTCGCCGTTGAGCTGCCGCAACGTGTCGCGGTGTTCGGCGATCAGCTTGCGCACCCGTTCGCGGCTCTCCGGCGGCGCGGTCGGCGTCTGGTCCAGGGCCACCCGGATTTGGTTCAGCCGCGTCGTCGCGTCGGCGGCCGTACCCTGGGCAGCCGTCAGGTCGCGCTGGAGCTTGACGACTTGCTTCTGGAACTCGGTGAGCGACTTGATGTCGTCGGCCGACAGCGGCGACGGGCCGACGTACTTCACCTGGAACTCGACCGGCCCGGCGAGCTGCGTGACGACGCCCTTGACGCGCTTCGACAGCGCGACCTGGTATTTGCCGGGTGCCACGAACGAACCGCCGGGGCTGAAGCCGAAAGTGTCCTCGTCCGGCTCGCCGGCGCGCGGCCGCGGTAGGTTGACGGCCGGCAGCCGCATGTCCCAGGTGGTGCGGTGGACGCCGGTTGTCGCCGGCGCGGTCAGAACGCGAATCGGCGTGCCGTCGGCGTCGCGCACCGTCAGCAAGAGCGCCGGTGCCTCCTCTTCTTCCTCCGCGCGCAACTGCTCCGGCGTCGGATAGTTGGCCGGGTCTTTCTTCTGCGCATCCTTGCGGCGCTGTTTCGCGGTCGGCAAGGCGTCCTTGAGGTGGTAGGTGAAGGTCGCGCCGTAAGGCGGGTTGCCGGCCGAGTAGAACGCTTCGCCGAGGAACGCCTTGCCGGTGCCGCCGAATTGCGAGGTTGGCGCATACAGAAAGCCGTCGCGAACCGGGAAGATGGTCGCCGGCTTCGCCAGCGCCTCCGGCGTGGCGGCCCGCAACGGCGAGTAGTCGTCGAGGACGTAGAACCCGCGACCGAACGTGCCGACGACCAGGTCGTTCATCGGTCGCTGGATGGCGAGGTCCTTGATGGCGATGGTCGGCAGGCCGCTGCGAAGGCGGTGCCACTTCGTGCCGCCGTCGGTCGTGAAGTAGAGCGCGAACTCCGTGCCGACGAACAGCAGTTTCGGGTTGACGTGGTCCTCGGCGATGGCGCTGACGCTGCCGCGCGGCGGCAGGTCGCCGGCGATCTTCGTCCACGTCTTGCCGGCGTCGGCGCTCTTGAGGAGGTACGGCGCGAAGTCGGCGTTCTTGTGGTTGTCGAACGCGGCGTAAACGGTCTCGGCCTCGTGCTGCGAGGCGAGCAACCGGGCGACGTAGGTGCCGTCCGGCACGCCGGGGAACAGGTCGATCTTGCGCCAATTCTTGCCGCCGTCCTCGGTGACCTGGATCAGCCCGTCGTCGGTGCCGGCGTAGATCAGCCCCTCCTTCTTGTGCGACTCGGCGAGCGCCGTGACGTTGCCGAAGAACGACGTGGAGACGTGCTTCGAGACGGCGTCGGGCGATTGAATCTTGCCCATGACCGGCAGCTTGTCGCGGTCGAGTTGCTTGGACAGGTCGCCGGAGATGGCGGTCCACGAGTCGCCGCGGTCGTCGCTGCGGAACAGCTTGTTGGCGGCGAAGTAGAGCCGGGTGTTCGAGTGCGGGCTAATGACGAGTGGCGAATCCCAGTTCCAGCGCAAGGACGGTTCGCCAGCTCCCGGCTGCGGCTGGATCAACACGCGCTGGCCGGTCTTCCAACTGTAGCGCACCAGCCCGCCGTACTGGAACTCGGCGTAGACGGTGTCCGGGTCCTTGGGGTCCACGCGGCAGTGGAAACCGTCGCCGCCGACGAGGATGTGCCAGTCGCCGTTGGTAATGCCGTGGTTGCTCGTGTTGGCGGCTGGGCCGCCGAGCGTGCTGTTGTCCTGCGTGCCGCCGTAGACCTTGTAGAACGGCGTGTCGGTCTGCTCGCAGGTCACGTCGTAGAACTGCGTCACCGGCAGGTTGGCGACATGCCGCCAGTTTGCCCCGCGGTCGAAGCTCTCGGAGATGCCGCCGTCGTTGCCGACGATGTAATGGTCGGTGTTCTGCGGGTCGATCCAAATCTCGTGGTAATCGACGTGGACCCACCGACCGCCGAGCGGGCGTAGCGTCCGCCCGCCGTCGTCGGAAACCTGGATCAGCACGTTCATGACGAAGATGCGATCGGCGTCCTTGGGATCGACGACGAGGTGGGCGTAGTACTGGGCTTGCTGGTCGAACGGGTTGCGCTTCTCCCAGGTGACGCCGCGGTCCTTCGAGCGGAAGATGCCGCCTTGCTTCTCGGCCGCCTCGACGACGGCGTAGACCGTGTCCGGCTCCGACGGAGCGAGGGCCAGGCCGATGCGGCCCATCTCGGCCCCCGGTAGGCCGGAACGCACCTTCGCCCAGGTCTTGCCGCCGTCAGTCGAGCGGTGGATGGCGCACTCGGGTCCGCCGTTGACGAGCGTGAAGACGTGCCGCCGCCGCTGGTAGGTCGCGGCGATGAGGGTGTCGGGGTGTCGCGGGTCCTGCACGACATCGGTGACGCCGGTGTCCTCGCCGGCCGCCAGGATGCGCGACCACGTATTGCCACCGTCGGCGGACTTATAGAGGCCGCGGTCGCCGCCCGGTCCCCAAAGCGGGCCTTGCGCGGCGACGTAGAGGGTGTCGGAATCGCGCGGGTCGATGAGGATTTTGGCGATGTGTTCGGAGTTCTTGAGGCCGACGTTAGTCCACGACCGGCCGCCGTCGACGGACTTGTACACGCCGTCGCCGTAGCCGACGCTGCGCTGGCTGTTGTTCTCGCCGGTGCCGACCCAGACGACGTTCGGGTTCTTCGGGTCGAGCGTGACGCAGCCGATTGAGTATGAGCCTTCGTTGTCGAAGACGGGGGCCCAGGTGACGCCGGCGTTGTCGGTCTTCCAGACGCCGCCGGAAGCGACGGCGACGACGTAGCGGCTGCGGTTGTGCGGATCGACGGCGAAGCCGACGACGCGGCCCGACATCAGCGCGGGCCCCAGCGACCGCAGCCGCAGCCCGGCCATCGGGTGGCCCTTCGGTCGTTCGGCGTCCGGCCCGCCCCGAGCCGCGGCGTCCTGAGCCGGGGTGATGCTGAGCGCGAGGGCGAGGAGGCAGGCCGAGGTGGTCATCGCAGTGGTGCCCGTCGAAGGTAGGTTGAGCAAGTCAGGACGGTGGTTCGTCAGAAAGTGTACGTTTCCGGCCACCGGACCGCCTCCTGCTACAGTTGCGAATGTCGGGGATATGGGCCGGTTGTAGCGGTTGTGATGCTCCGCGGTCGCCAACCGCGCTTCCATGTCGTAGCGTCATCCGGTCACTAGAATCACGTCATCCCACCTGGACTCCTTCGCAATGGCCACTCCGCGCTTCGCACTCGGCCTACTCGCTGCCCTCGCTTGGCTGGCCCCCGCCTCGGCCACGCCCGCGAACAAGGCCGCGCTCATCGACTACCTCGACCCGCTGCGCCGGCGCGACGACTCCGCCGCACTGCTCTGCGACTTGGCCGAAGGACTGCCGGTCGCACCGACCCCCGCGTGAGCCATGCGACTGCCGAACGCCGAGCGCGCCGTCGTTGATCTCGAGAAGCTCAGCGGGTATTGTCTCAATAGCGACCACCCGCGTGGCAAACACAAGGCCCGCGTCTTCGCCGCCGCCCTCGGTCTGACGACCAACGACGCCGATATGCTCCGCGACGCGCTACTCGATGCGGTCCAATCGGCCGATGCCGAGCCGACGTTGCTCGATCGATACGGGCAGCAGTACCGCATCGACTTCGGCATGGAGACGGCTGTCGGCCAAGCCACGGTGCGGAGCTACTGGATCGTACGTTCGGGCGAGGACTTTCCGCGGCTCGCCACTTGCTTTCTTCCGTGAGGTATGTCGTGATCGAGTCCCCGAAACTTCTCGATGTCGTCGCCTTGACGGTTGACCTGCCACAGTCCGGCCTGCGGCGTGGCCAAGTCGGCACCGTCGTCGAGGAACTGGCTCCCGGCGTGCTGGCCGTCGAGTTTAGCGACGACGCTGGCCGCACCTACGCCCTGGCCCACCTCACCGCGGCCGAGGTCATGACCCTGCACTACCAGCCTGCCGCTGCGACCGGCTGACGTTGGAGCGACCGCCATGCCCGAACGCGGCTTGCCCGGACCTGCACATCCGACGAATCGACTCCATGTCGAAGCGTCCTCCGGTCGCTAGAATCACGCCATCCCGCCTGGACCTTTTCGCGATGTCCACCCCGCGCTTCGTACTCGGCCTATTCGCTGCCGTTGCTTGGCTGTCCCCCGCCACGGCCACGCCAGCGAACAAGGCCGCGCTAATCGACTACCTCGGTACGAAGGCCGCCATCGCCTGCCGCACCTGCCACGTCGCGGAGTTGCCGGCGGCCGACAGCTTCGATCACAACGCCTTCGGCAGCCGGCTCGTCGCACTCCGCAAGGAACTGCGCCAAGCGGGCCGACCAATCGACCTGCGCAGCCGGCTCGACGCGATGGCCGACGAAGACGCCGACGGCGACGGCGTGGCCAACCTCGTCGAACTGCTCACCGGCCACAACCCCTGCAGCGTCGCCGACCGCCCGACCGCCGCGGAGTTGGCCGACGCCGACGCGCTGCGCGCCCGGCACCGCAAGCACCTGGCCGCGTACCAGTGGCGGCCGTTCGAGCCGGTGCGTCGGCCCGCCGTGCCGGCCGTCGGCGAATCGCACCCCGTCGATGCGTTCCTTGAAGCCGCCCGCCGCGAGCAGACGCTGACTGCCCGCCCGCCGGCCCCGCCGCACGTCCTGCTCCGCCGGCTCTACCTCGACCTGACCGGCCTGCCGCCGACGCCGGCCGAGATCGACGCCTTCCTCGCCGATCCGTCGCCGGACGCCTACGAGCGCACCGTGGACCGGCTCTTGGCCAGTCCGCTCTACGGCGAGCGCTGGGGCCGGCACTGGATGGACGTATGGCGCTACAGCGACTGGGCCGGCTACGGGGCCGAGGTGCGCGAGAGCCAGCCGCACATCTGGCGCTGGCGCGATTGGATCGTCGAGTCGCTCAACGCCGATGTCGGCTACGACCGTATGGTCCGCGAGATGCTTGCCGGCGACGAGTTGGCCCCGGCCGATCCGGCCATCGCGCGGGCCACCGGGTTCCTCGTCCGCAACTACTACAAGTTCAACCGCAACGCCTGGCTCGATAGCGCGGTCGAACACACCGCCAAGGCGTTCCTCGGCGTGACCGTCAACTGCGCTCGCTGCCACGACCACATGTACGACCCGATCTCGCAGCGGGACTACTACTCGTTCAAGGCGTTCTTCGAACCGCATCAAGTTCGCACCGACTGCGTGCCCGGCCAGCCGGACCCGGCCGTCCTCGGCCTGGTGCGCGTTTACGACGCCGTCCAACCGCCGCCGACGTTCCTGCTCACCCGCGGCAACGAGAAGATGCCGGACACGTCGCAGCCGTGCCCGCCCGCCGTGCCCGCGGCACTCGGCGGGCCAGCCTTGACTATCGCGCCGGTACCGCTGCCGCGCGACGCCTCGCACCCCGACCGGCGAGCGTTCGTGATCGACGACGCCCTTGCCGTCCGGCGCAAGGCCGTGGACGCGGCACAATCGGCCCTCGCAACGTGGCGGCGAAATGTCGCACGCACTGCCGTGGCGGCGCTGGCACCGCTGCCGATGCCGGCGGTCGGCCTCGTGCCGGTTGCTCCGGACGCTCGCGCGCGGGCGGTGCTGCAAGCCGACGTGTTGGCCGCCCAGGCCGCGCTCGCCGCGCTGGAGGCGACGTTGGCCGCGGAGGAGTTCGAGGTCAACGGCCGGCTCGCCACGCCGGAGGGGCGACGCGCGGCTGAACTGGCGACATTCGCCCAGCGCCACGACGCGCTGGCCACCGTCCGTCGCAACCTACTCGCCGCCGAAGCTGCGCCGACGACGCCAAGCAAGCGCGGTGCCGCGCCCAATCTCGCGCAGCTTTCCGCCGACGGCAATCCCGCGCATGCGCTCGCCTTCCAGGGCGTGTACGCGACCGTTCTCGACCGGTGGTGGTCGATCGACTCGCGCGACGCGCTCGGCGGGCGTTTCTCGCCCGT
>CAZNSL010000049.1:0-13539 GCA_964574975.1 uncultured Alcaligenaceae bacterium
TCAGGAAGATGACGCGAACTACCTCAACCGCAAGCGCGCCAAGGGCGAGCCGAAAGTCGAGCCGCTCTACGATGGGCGCGACGTGTACCTGACCCTGCGCCGCTTTCGCGCGGTCCCGTACGACAAGCCGACAGAAGTCGGCAAGGGGATGGTAGCGACGTTCGTGGAAGCCGGGCACCTGTTAGGGTCGGCGATGATCGGCCTGCAAATCGACGGTCCAAGCGGGCCGCGGCGGCTATCGTTCACCGGCGACCTGGGCCGGCCGGGGCTGCCGATCTTGCGCGATCCGGCCCCGGTGCCCGCCGGGGACCTGATCCTCAGCGAGAGTACCTACGGCGGCCACACGCACGAGCCAGTGGACGAAACGGCCGAGCGACTCGGCGAAGTCGTGCGGCGGACGACCGAGCGCGGCGGCAAGGTCATCATCCCCGCGTTCAGCGTCGGCCGCACGCAGACGGTCATTTACTTCCTGCACCAACTTGCGCAAGCAGGCCGGCTACCGGACCTCCCGATCTACGTCGACAGCCCGCTCGCGATCCGCGCCACCGAGGTGTTCCGCGCCCATACCGACTGCTTCGATGTTGAGGCGCGCGAGCTACACGCGAACCACCCGGAGTTGTTCGGTGCGGGCCGGGTACGCTACGTCGAGTCGGTCCACGAGAGCATCGAATTGAACAAACGCCGCGAGCCGTGCGTCATCGTGGCGGCAAGCGGCATGTGCGAGGCCGGCCGCGTGTTGCACCATCTGAAGCACAACATCGAGAATCCGCACGCAACGATTCTGATCGCCGGCTTCCAGGCCCCGGATACGCTCGGCCGGCGCATCGTCGAACGCCGGTCGGAGGTGCGCATCCTCGGTCGGGTATTCAAGCTGCGTGCGGAGGTGGTCGTCCTGAACGGTCTGTCGAGTCACGCCGACCACGGCGGGCTGTTGGCCGCGCTTGGGCCTCAGGCCGCGACCGGGGCGCGGGTACGACTGGTCCACGGCGAGCCGGATCGCGCGGCGGCACTAGCCGACGGTCTGCGGGCGGCCGGATTCACCGACGTGGCGGTGCCCGACCGCGGCGACACCGCAACCGTCTGAGGGGAAGCGTCCCGGACGGGATTTGAACCCGCGATCCCCACCGTGACAGGGTGGTGAGTTAAGCCGCTACTCCACCGGGACGTTTCAGCACTCAGCACTTCGATAGTGGGACCCGAGGGAGTTGAACCCTCACCGCCCGGGTAAGAGCCGGGAATGCCGCCGGTAACACCTGAATCCCGTTCGCCAATCGACCCGCAGGGACTCGAACCCCGGATCGTCTGCTTGTAAGGCAGCCGCTCTCGCCGCTGAGCTACAGGTCGTCAGTAGCCCGCCGGGGAATTGAACCCCGACCTCCCGCTTGAGGGGCGGTCCTCCGGGCGCTGACGCTCCCGGCTCGCCACGAACACATTCAAAATGCTCGAATGCCGCGGGCCGCCCCCGGGCGACGGGGCCAGCCCGCGCGATTCGTCGCCTATACACTGCAAGGAGCCGCCACCCTTGCGCCCGGTTCGCCCTTTTCCGAGAATTCCCGTGGGCGAAGCCGACCGCGTCTGGATGCGCCGTGCGCTGGGCCTGGCCGAGCGCGGCCGCGGGGCCGTCGAGCCGAACCCGATGGTCGGGGCCGTCGTAGTCCGCGGCAAGCTCAACGTCGGCGAAGGCTGGCACCGGACATTCGGCGGACCGCACGCCGAAGTGTTCGCGCTGGACGCTGCCGGCGATGCCGCCCGTGGGGCCACGCTCTACGTCACGCTGGAGCCGTGCTGCCACCAGGGTAAGACGCCGCCGTGTACCGATGCGATCCTGCGAGCCGGCATTTCGCGCGTGGTCGCGGCGATGGCCGACCCATTCCCGCGCGTGGCCGGCGGCGGCTTCGCGGCGCTACGGGCCGCCGGCGTCGCCGTCGATGTCGGCGTATGTGCGACCGAGGCAACCCGGCTGAACGCGCCGTACCTGACGCTCGTCGGCGCTGGCCGGCCGCACGTCCACGCCAAGTGGGCGATGACGCTCGACGGCAAGATCGCCACGGCCACCGGCGACTCGAAATGGATCAGTGGCGAGGCGTCGCGGGCGCGGGTCCACGAGCTACGCGGCCGCATGGACGCGATCGTCGTCGGGGCCGGCACGGTGCGAGCCGACGACCCGCTCCTGACGGCCCGCCCACCGGGGCCGCGGGAAGCGACGCGCATTGTCCTCAGCCGGTCGGGGGCATTGCCGGACGGATGTCAGTTGTCGCGGACGGCCGACCTTGGGCCGGTCGAAGTCGCGTCGATGCCGGTCCCCGAACTGCTCGCGGAGTTGGGCCGCCGGCGGATGACGAACGTGCTGGTCGAGGGTGGGGCCGAGGTGTTCGCGTCGTTCTTCGCGGCGCGTCTCGTGGACGAAGTCCACGTCTTCATCGCGCCGCGGATTCTCGGCGGGCGCGACTCGCTATCGCCGGTCGGTGGCGTCAGCCCGGCGTTCGTGCGCGACGCGCTGGCGCTGGCGCACTGGGAGGGCGAGCGCGTCGGGGACGACCTGTATTGGCACGGATGGATGCACAACCCGTGACGCCGCAAAAACTCGACCCCGCGTGCCGCGTCGCTCGCCTTGTCGTCGCCGCCATCGCGCTCGACCGCGAGGAAACCGCGGTAGTCCATCGCGGCCAGCGTGCCGCACAGGGCCAGCCAGTCGATGTCGCCGGCCCCGAGTTGCACCTCGCGGACTGCCCGGCTCGCGCCGCCGCGGCGGGCGTCCTTGGCGTGGACGTGGACGATTCGACCGGCCAACGACGCAACTTGCGCGAGCGGTTCGAAACCGTTCATCATTAGGTTCGCCGGATCGTAGTTGACGGCCAACCCGCCGGTATCGAACGTCGCCAGATAATTCGCCAATGCCTCGCCCGATTCCAGCCCCGTCTCGAGCGCGAGTACGGCCCCGACGCGGTCGCCGTGCCGGCCGAGCGCCAACAACGCCTCGTTCAGAAACGGCGCACGCACGTCCTCCGCCGACTCTGGCACCCGGCCGACCTCGGCGACGACGATGCCGGCCCCCAGGTCGCGGCTCGCGGTCATGACTTCGCGGAGGCGGTCGATCCGTGGCTGCAAGTCGGTCGGCACGTCGAGGCCGTGGCGCAACGGCGCACGCAACGCCGACAGTTCCAGCCCGTGCGAGCGCAACAGGTGCCGCAACTCGCGGCGAGCGCTCTCGCCGAGACGCTTCGGCGACATGTCACCGACGGCGTCGATCTGCACGCCGGCGACGCCGAGCTTCTGGGCGGCAGCGATGGCCCGCCGCACCGGCAGACCCAGCGCCTCGAGGCAAATCCCGATCTTCATGGCTCACGAGTTCAACCGGGCGAGAGCGAACGGCAGTTGCTCCTCGACGGCGGCCGCAGTGGCGTCGCCGGCGATGGCGTAGTCGGCGAACGGGCGAACGAGGTCGCGGTAATCGGCCGAGCGCAGGCCGACCGTGCCCCACTTCGGGCTGCGCGGCCGCATGTGCTTGCGGTAGTCGTCCACGGCGACCGCCCGCAACAGGTACGTCCGGCTGCGGCACTCCCACACGTCCGGCGTCTCGTCCGGCAATGCGTACCCGGCGGCGATGCGGTAGACGAAGACGAGCAGGCCGATGTAGTCGTCGCCGAAGCGTTCGGCCCACCGGGCGAGGCCGTCGATGTCGTCGCGGGTACTCCACGCCTCCCAGACGTGCCGCGGCTTGCCCTTCGGCCCGCCGGGGTAGCGCCGGCCTTTCACATCGACGAGCAACTTCGCGCCGCGCGGCCCGTAGACAATGAAATCGAGGCTCTTGACCGGCTCGTCGTCGAGCGTCGAGCGGTGGGCCTCGTCCACGGCGATGTAGCCGTAGCGCCGCTCGCGCAGGTACGCTTCGAACGCCGACTCGTAATGGTTCGAGCGGTCCATACAGGCATTTCGTAGGGTGGGACGAGTGGAGCGAGTCCCACCGCGAACCGCCAAGCGCCTGCGGCGTCGCGGTGGGACTCGCTCCACTCGTCCCACCCTACAAGACGCACGAACTACAACGCCGGGGGTTCGAGCAGGCCGCGCACGGTCGTCGTCAACTCGGATTGCGGGACCGTCCGCTCCTCGCGGGTGGCCAACGCCTTGACCTTGCACTCGCCGCGTCCGAGTTCGTCCGGTCCGGCGATCACCGCGACGCGGAAGCCCTTCTTCTCGGCGTACTGCAACTGCGGGCCGATCTTCTTCGCGTCCGGGTACACCTCGACGGCAATGCCGGCCTGCCGCAGTGACTTCGCCAGGCGTTGGTAGTCGGCGAGCCGGTCGGCCGCGAACTGCACGATCATCACCGACGCCGGCGTGGCCGCCTTCGGCAGTAGTTTCAACTCCTCCATCGCGGCGAGCAGCCGGTCGAGGCCGAGCGACGCGCCGACGCCCGGCAACACTTGCTTCGTATACAGGCTGGCGAGGTTGTCGTAGCGGCCGCCACTGCACACCGAACCGATGCCGGGCAAGTCGGTTAGGAAGGTTTCGTAGATCGTGCCGGTGTAGTAGTCGAGGCCGCGACAGATCGACAGGTCGATCCGCAGCCGCGCGTCCGGGATGCCGACGGCACGGGCGCAGGCAACCAGTTCGCGCAACCGGGCAACGCCCTCGGCGGCTTTCGCGTTCTTGCCGAAGTCGCGCTCGACCAGCGCCAGCACCTCGTCGGAGCCGCCCTTGGTCTCGGCGAGCGCGACAACGCGGCCGGCGGCCGGCGCATCGAGGCCGACACGGGTCGTCAATTCCGCCAGCACGTTATCGCGGCCCTGCTTGGCCAACTTGTCGAGTGCCGTCAAGACGGCCGCCGACTTGTCGGCGAGACCGAGTTCTTCCAGCAGCCCGTTAAGGACGAGGCGGTTGTTGACGCGCACCTCGAAGCGCTCGAAGCCGAGCGCGACCATGAGGGCGTCGATGACGAGGGCCGTCTCGATGTCGGCGGCGTTTGAGAGCGTGCCGGAACCGTTGGTGTCGACGTCGCACTGCATGAACTCGCGGTAGCGGCCGGCCTGGGTGTTCTCGCCGCGCCACACCGGGGCGATGTGGTAGCGCTTGAACGGGAACGTGAGTTGGCCGGCGTGCTGGGCGACGAATCGCGCCAGCGGCACCGTCAGGTCGAAGCGCATGGCCACGTCGCGGTCGCCGTTGTCGCGGAAGCGGTAGAGTTGCCGCTGAATCTCGGCCTGGGCGTCCATCTTGCCGACGAGGATGTCGGCGTACTCCAGGGCCGGCGTGTCGATCGGGGCGAAGCCAAAGGAGCGGAAGACGCGGCGAGCGGTGTCCATCAGCCACTCGCGCGGGATCATCAGCTCCGGCGGGTAGTCGCGAAAGCCTTTGAGGGTGCGGGGCTGGATCAGGTTCGACATGTTTGCATCCATTGCCTCTTCGGTTCGCGACGCTTAGCAGAAGCGTGTTTGCGCAAGTACGCATCTGCGAAGCGTCGCGAACCGAAGGTCGCTTACGACTTATTCCCGCGATACCGCGCCGAGACGCGCGTCAGGAACCGACGCTCCTCGTCGCTGAGCGATTGCAGGCCGTCGCGCTGGACCTTTTCGAGCAACTCGTCCATGCGACGTTCGTCGCTCTCGCGGGACTCGATCTCGGCGGCCGCCCGGCGAGCGGCCCGGCGCTGGAGCCAGCGCTGGATGAAGTTCGGCCGTCGCCGCTTCGGCGGGGCCGCCTGTGCGTTCTCGCCCTCCAGGCTCGTGTACCCCTGCGAAAAGTCGTAGCCGAACGGCGAATCCTCGCCGCCGGTTTCCAGCAGGATCAACTGCTGCTTGCAACTGAAGTACACGAACAGCGCTAGAGCGAACGCGATCACCTCATTGGCGGCGAACGAGTATACGCCGAGCATCAGCATCACGATGAAGCCGGCGTACGAGGCCGTCGCCGTTGCCTGGCGGTAATCGCCGCGCATCCACAATAGCGACTGCAACACCCGCCCGCCGTCGAGGGGGAAGCCCGGCAGCATCGTCAGGATCAGGCCCAGCCAGTTGACCCAGAACAGTTGCGCCGCCAGGGTCTGCCAGGCGACCAACCCCGGCAGGACGGCCGGGCCGACGGCCGCGCGGGGAGTGGCTACTACCGGTACGGTCGCGTCGTGCCGCTCGGCCATCGCTTCGCGTACCTTGGCGGCCATCTCGGCGTCGGCCCCACGCAGGGCGTAGCGTTCGCCGCCGTTGTGCCAGTCGTACACCCGCGGGACGTACTGCGGCTCCATCGGGTTCAGCGACGGCCGCAGGCCGGCGAACGCCAGTGCCCCGGCCGCGAACACGCACAACATCAGGTTGACGGCCGGCCCGCCCAGCGCACAAACGAGGTGCGCTTTCGGCGTGTGCGGCAAGTCGCAGTACGCCAGGCCGCCCAGCGGCCAAAGTACCACCTCGGTCGCGTCACCGTCCACGGCACGGGCGGCGAAGCAGTGGCCGAACTCGTGCAGGAGGATGGAGCCGAACATCAGGCCGACGACGGTCAGAGCGTCGCCCAGTGGCACGCTCCCGCCTTCCTTGGTGATGACGCGGAGGATCAGCGCGAACAGGATCAGCGGCAGCAGCACCCAAACGCGGATGTTGATGCCGAACATCCGCCCGATGGGGAACGACCAGGTCATCGGGTCACGCATCGCAGCCACCCACCCGGAAAGGGAAATCCGTTTGCGGCAAGTCCGCTATATCTTATCATGCTGGCGTCGCCGTCGCTACCACCTTCACCCCCCGAGGGCCGCAATGCCTCGCCACCTCGTCCACCGCGGCCGCAAGATCGACGTCTACCTCGACGAGACGGCGCAACCCGACGGCACCACGATTCGCCGCGACATGGTGATCCACCCCGGCGCGATCGTCGTGTTGCCGCTGCTGGACGATGACCGCGTGTGCCTGCTGCGCAATCATCGCTTTATTCTCGACGAGTCGCTTTGGGAAGTCCCGGCCGGCACGCTGGAGCCTGGCGAAGCACCGGAGGCCGCGGCCGTGCGCGAACTGGCCGAAGAAACCGGTTACGCGGCCGGCCACTGGCTCAAGCTCGGCGAGGGCTACTCGTCGCCGGGTTGCCTGAGCGAAAAAATGCACCTGTTCGTGGCCCGCGACTTGACGCCCGGCCCGGCTCGACCGGAGTCGGACGAGCAGTTGGAGCCGCACGTCGTCGCCTGGACCGACGCGCTGCGCTGGGCGACCGACGGCACCATCCGCGACCTGAAGACCATCGCCATGCTCCTGTGGTGGGACCGCGTTCGTGGGGCGTCGACGGGCGGGGTCTGTGACAGTAGACGCTGAGGGCAATGCGATGGCGGTTGAGTCGTTGGACGTTCTTGCGGTCGGGGCACACCCCGACGATCTGGAAATCACCTGCGGCGGCACGCTCGCCAAATTGGTCCGCCAGGGCTACCGGGTCGGCATGCTCGACCTGACGACCGGTGAGCCGACGCCGCGCGGCTCTCTGGAAACCCGGAAGGCCGAAGCCGAGGCGGCCCGCGCCATTCTCGGCGTGCAGGTGCGGGTCAATCTCGAATTGCCCAACCGAGTGCTGATGGACGAACCGGAGTACCGCTTCCAGATCGCCACCGTCTTTCGCCGCCTGCGGCCGTCGCTGGTCATTTGCATGGCCGGTCGTACGCCGGCGGCCAGCCCCGACCACAACCAGGGGCACCTGCTCGTCGAAGCGGCCCGCTTCTACTCGCAACTGACCAAGTGGGACGACCGCTTCGACGGCACCGCCCCGTACCGCGTGCCGCATCTGGTCTACTGCCCGTTCCCGTTCGACGCCGAGGTGCGGCAGTGGCCCGGCACCTTCACCGTGGACATCACCGAGACGTTCGGCCAGAAGATCGACGCAGTGAAGGCGTACGAGTCGCAGTTCGACTCGGCCCGGTTCGACAAGGTGAAACACTTCCTGACGGGAACGAACGTCTATTACGGTTCGCGCTGCGGCTTCGCCTACGGCGAGTTGTTCGCGCTGCCAACGCCGGTCGGTTGCGACGATCTGTACAAGCTAGTCCACGGCGGCAAGGGAACGCCCGCGCCGGTACAGTTGCCGGGCCGGGACCACCTGCCGATGGGGTGAAAAAGTACCGCGAGGGCACCTGGGCGGTGCCCCCGCGGGACAACGGTGACGCTGGCGACGCCGACTACCCAACCAATGCGCTCACGGGCTTCACATCCTCCCCGGCGATCGCCAGTGGCCGACCGAGGTTGTCCCGAACCTGCGTGGTCGGGTCGATGCCCATGCCTTGATAAATCGTTGCAAAAAGTTCGCCGATCTTGACGGGGTTGTCCTTCACCGAGGTGCCGTCCTTGTCGGTCGAGCCGTACACCTGACCGCCCTTAATCGCGCCGCCGCCGAGGACGACCGACCAGCACCGCGCCCAGTGGTCGCGGCCGGCGTTCTGGTTGATCCGCGGCGTGCGGCCGAACTCGCCCATCCAGACGACCACGGTGTCCTGCCACTTGCCGGCCTTGACGAGGTCTTCGACCAGCGACCCCATGCCGCGGTCGAGCGTGTCGAGCCGGCCGGTGCCCTGCGTGTTGTGCAGCGCCTGGAAGACGTTCTGGTGCATGTCCCAGCCGCCGAGGTCCACCTCGACGCAGACCGCGCCGTTGTCGATCAGCTTGCGGGCCAACAGGCAGCCCTTGCCGAAGTTGTTGTTGCCGTAACGATCCGTGTCGGCGGCGTTGTTGTCGAGCTTGAACGCCTGGCTGGCGGTGCCGGCCGTCAGGCTGAACGCCTTGTCGTAGATGTCCTGGTGCGCCTTGGCGGCTTCGCTGCCTTTGCCGCGCGTTCGGACGAAGTCGCCCTCGATCGTCCGGAAAATGTCGGCCCGGCGATTGATATTCACGTCCCGAGCAACGGCCATGTTCTCCGGCGGCTGGCCGGGATTCTGGACGGTGAACGGGGCATAGGTCATGCCGAGGAAGCCCGGCCCGATGCGGCCGGCCGTACCGCCAACCGATACGAAGGCCGGCAGAGCCATGTCTTTGTTGGCGAGCTGCTGGGCGGCAACCGACCCGATGTGCGGGAACTGCGTCAGCGGGTTCGGCGAACGGCCCGTGTTCATGAGCGTGGTGCCGCGGGCGTGGTCGCCTTCCGTCGTCTCCAGCGAGCGGATGACGGCCAGGTGCTTCATCTGCTTGGCGACGGTCGGCATATGTTCGCAGATTTCGACGCCGGACGCCGACGTTTTGATCGGTTTGAACTCGCCGCCGTTGGCCGAGCCGGGCTTCAAGTCCCAGATGTCGATGGTCGGCGGCCCACCGCCCATCCACAGGATGATCAGGCTCTTGTTGTTCTTCTTGAGCGTTGGTGCCGCCGCCCTCAACGATTGGACGAAGCTCATGCCGGGGATCGCCATCGCGGACGCCCCAGCCAGGTGTTTCAGGAAGTGACGGCGATCGGGAGTCGCGAACGGGCTCATCGGATTCCCCCTGGGTGTTGTGGCGATCCCGGTTGTGGGACGGCTGTCCCAATCGCCCCGTGGGTGGCGTTCCCGGCAGGTTACTTCACACTCGTGGCGAGTTCTACCCTAATTGACGCCGGCGGCCTGCCGAGAGTTCCCTCGACGTGAGAAAAAGTGCCCGCCGGGTGGCCGGCCGCAGCGCCGATCTCCGGTGAATCGCGGCCTGCGCTTGCCCCGCGCCGGCGCGGCGGTATCTTCTACGCTGTCGCCGACTGCGTTCGCGAGATTCCCCATGAACCGACTCTCCCCGTGGCTGTTGCCCGTTCTGCTCCTGCCCGCCTGCAACTCGGCCAAGACGCCGGTCGCCGTCGCGCCGACCGGGCCGAAAGTCGCCTTCGTCACCAACAACCCCGACCCGTTCTGGTCGATCGTCGAGTCCGGCTGCGTCAAAGCCGCCGACGAAACCGGCGTCGAGCTGCTGTTCAAGAAGCCGAGCATCGGCGATGCGTCCGAACAGAAGCAGGTCATCGAGGGGCTGCTGTCGCAGGGCGTGAAGGCCATTTCCGTCAGCGTCATCGACCCGAAGAATCAGACGGCCTACCTGAACGAGGTTGCCGGCAAGACGAAGCTCCTGGCCGTGGACAACGACGCCCCGGAGTCGAAGCGAGCCTGCTATATCGGCACCAATAACTACGAGGCCGGGCGGGCGGCCGGCAAGCTGGTCAAGGAGGCGCTGCCGCAGGGCGGCGTGGTGGCGATCTTCGTCGGCCAGAAGGAGGCGCTCAACGCCCGGCAGCGGGCCACGGGCGTTCTCGACGAACTGGCCGACGCCAAACCGCTCGCCGATCCCAACCAGGTGCCGGCCCTGCCCGACGGCGGCGGCCAGTACGGCAAGTACAAGCTGCACAAAATCAGCTACGACCAGCCGCGCGGCGAGCCGGAGTGTCAGGAGAAGGCGGCCAACGCGCTTCTGGAACTGAAGGATGAGCCGAACGTCTGCTTCGTCGGCCTGTGGGCGTATAACCCGCCGGCGATCCTCAGTGCCGTCGAGTCGCAGAAGATGCTCGGCAAGGTGAAGATCGTCGGCTTCGACGAGAACCCGAAGACGCTGCTGGGCATCGAACAGGGCCACATCCTGGGAACGGTCGTGCAGGACCCGTTCAACTTCGGCTACGAGTCGGTGAAGGCGATGGCGGCAATGGTCAAAGGCGGAACGGCCGGCGACGCGGTGCGCTACGTTCCGTTCCGCGTGGTCACCAAGGACGGAGGGCCGGGCCGGTTGACCATCCCGCAGTACCGCACTGAAGAAGCGAAGAAGGTCGGCAAGGGAGGGCGTTAACGGGGCGAAATCCGAAATCCGAAGCACGAAATCCGAAACATATCCCAAGGACCGAAGCCCTAAATCCCAAACGAAGACATCAGGGGTTCCGTTTCGGTCCTTCGGATTTCGGTCCTTCGAATTTGTTTCGGATTTCGCGCTTCGGATTTCGGATTTTTTCACATGGCTCTTCTCGAAGTCCACGGACTGAGCAAGTCGTTCCCCGGCGTGCAGGCGCTCGCCGGCGTATCGCTGCACGCCGACGCCGGCGAGGTTCTCGCCGTCGTCGGCGAGAACGGGGCCGGCAAATCGACGCTCATGAAGGTCCTCGCCGGCGTCTACACGCTCGACTCTGGCGACATCGCGCTCGACGGCCGACCGTACCGCCCCGCCGGCGTGCGCGATGCCCTGGCCCACGGCGTCGTCCTCATCCACCAGGAACTCAACCTCGCCGATAACCTCAGCGTTGCCGCCAACCTGTTCCTCGGCCGCGAACGCACCGGCCCGTTCGGCTGGCTCAAGCGCCGGTCGATGGCCGAGGCGGCGGAGAAACTGTTGGCCCGCGTTGGCCTCGCGGTACCGAGCGGGGCGGCCGTCGGCGACCTGCCCATCGGCCAGCGGCAGCTCGTCGAAATCGCCCGCGCGCTGGCCCTCGATGCCCGCGTCCTCATCATGGACGAGCCGACATCGAGCCTGTCGCAGCGCGAGACGGAGACGCTCTTCGGCGTTATCGCCGAGCTGAAGCGGGCCGGCGTGTGCGTCCTGTACATCTCGCACCGGCTCGCGGAGGTCAAGGCCGTGGCCGACCGCGTGACGGTGCTGCGCGACGGCAAGAACGCCGGCGAGCTGGCGCGCGACCAGATCGACCACGACGCCATCGTCCGGCTCATGGTTGGCCGCGATCTGAAGCAAATCTATCCCCGCCGCGACCCGCCGCCGCCCGATGCTCCGGTCCGGCTGGAGCTGCGCGACGTACGCTACGAAGGCGACCGCGGCAAGCCCGTGTCGTTCGCGGTACGCGGCGGCGAGATCGTCGGCGTTGCCGGTCTCGTCGGCGCGGGCCGCACCGAACTGGCCGAGGCATTGGCCGGCGTCCGCCGCGTCACCGGCGGCGAGGTGCTGCTCGATGGCTCGCCGCTGGTCGCCCGTAGCCCGCGGGACGCAATCCGCCGCGGCCTGTTGCTCGCTCCGGAGGACCGCCGGCTCTACGGTCTGATCCTGCCGGACGCCGTGCAGGCGAACATCGGTCTACCAAACCTGGACAAGCTGAGCTTCCTGCGGCTAGTGTCGGCGCGGCGCGAGGCGACCCTGGCCCGCCACTGGGTCGAGCGGCTGCGGGTGCGGACGCCGAGCCTGACGCAGCCCGTCGGGCTGCTGTCGGGCGGCAACCAGCAGAAGGTGGTGTTTGCCAAGTGGCTGGCCCGCGGCCCGTCGGTCTTGATCCTCGACGAGCCGACCCGCGGCGTGGACGTGGGGGCACGCGGCGAAATCTACGCCTTGATGAACGGCCTGGCCGCCACCGGCGTGGCGATCCTGATGATCTCCAGCGACCTGGAAGAAGTGCTGGGCATGAGTACCCGCGTGCTGGTGCTGCACGAGGGCCGGCTCGCCGGCACGCTGGACCGCCGCGACCTGAGCGAAGAGGCGGTCATGCGGCTGGCGACGGGGCGCGAATCGTAACCGCGGGACGGGCTTTCACGCATGCGCAGACTCGCCGGCGTCTTCCTGATGGTGGTGACACTGTACGCCATCCTGATCGTTGGGTTCGACTCGGCGCGCTCGCAGGCCGCCCACGTCGATCTGGCCCGGCGGCTCGGCTTCTACGGCGTCTTGACGCTCGGCGTCGGCACGCTCATCATCATGGGCGGGATCGACCTGTCGATCGGCTCGGTCGTCGGCCTGACCGCGGTCGCGTTCGGGCTGCTCGCCCAGCGCGGCGTGCCGGCGGCAACCGCGGCGATCATCGTCGTCGCCGTCGCGCCACTCGTCGGCCTGTTCCACGGTCTGTTGGTGACGAAGTTGCAGTTGCAGCCGTTCCTGGTGACGCTGTGCGGCCTGTTCATCTACCGCGGCATTGCCCGCACGCTTACGCCGACGACGGTCGGCCTGCGCATCGACCCGCACGACCTGGCAACGCGCACGCCCGGCATGGACCCAGTGGCGTTCGAGAAGCTCGCCGAGTCGATGCGTCCGCGAGCGGCCGAACTGCAAGAGCAGGCGAACGCGCTGGCGAGCGCGTTGGTGAAGGGCACGCCGCTCGGCGTGCCGAACGTACTGCTCGTCCTGCTGGCGCTCGCGGCGCTGCTCGCGCTGTTCCTGCACTTCAGCGTCTGGGGCCGTTACCTGTACGCAGTCGGCGCGAACGAGCAGGCGGCGCGCTACGCCGGCATCAACAGCGACGGCACGAAGATCCTCGCGTACGTCCTTTGCTCGACGTTCGCCGGCTTCGGCGGCGTGCTGTACCTGTTGGAGTACGACACCGCGACGCCGTCGAGTGCCGGCAACCTGCTGGAGCTGTACGCGATCACCGGCGCGGTACTGGGCGGTTGTAGCTTGCGCGGCGGCGTCGGTACGGTGCCGGGCATGCTGCTCGGCGCGGCGGTACTGCCCTTGCTCAACAAGCTGTGCAACTTCACGCGCTGGATCGGCAGCGAGCAGGAGTACACGGTGATCGGCGTGGCACTGCTACTGGGGACGGTGACGAACGAACTGATTGCCCGCGGGAAGAAATGATGCGGAAGGATTCACCACAGAGTCACAGAGGGCACAGAGAAAGACAGCAGACAAGAAATAATGTCTGCTGTCTTTCTCTGTG
>CAZNSL010000050.1:0-13483 GCA_964574975.1 uncultured Alcaligenaceae bacterium
ACCGGCGGCGCGCCGGGGGCGGCGTAGCGCAGGTTGTTCTCGGCCATCTGCGGGGCGGCCCCGTAGAGCGACGCGTTGGACAGTTTCCGGTAGGCGGCTGCCTGGCGCACCTTCTGCACGGCCGGCAACAGGAGGCCGATGACGACGGCGATGACGACGACCACAATGAGCAACTCGGCCAACGTAAACGCGCGGCGGGAGGTGTGAGACATGGGATGTGCCCTCGGCGGGCCGCCGCGCCGTTGACTCGAACGGGAGAGAATCCCGACCGGCCGGCAGACCCATGCGCCATTGCAACCGACGCACGGCTGGCGGTCAATCCCCGGCGCGCCGCGGCCGTGGTACAATGCCGACGCCCCACCGCGGAGGTGACGCGATGCCGAGTCCGTTCCCCGGCATGAACCCGTACCTGGAGTACCCGGGCCTTTGGCCGGACTTCCACCAGAGCTTCATCGTCGAATGCCGCCAACGCCTGATGCGGCAACTGCCGCCAGCGTACGCGGCGCGGGTCGGCGTGACCGTGCGCCTCGTCCGGGTGGACGACGGCGAGGGCCGCTCGTTCCTGCCCGATGTCGGCGTGTCGAAGCTCTCGAACGCGCCTACCGCCGGGTCGTCGTCGGTGCCGACATCGACGGCCGTTCTCGAACCGATCACGGTTACGGTGCCGGAACTGGTCGAGGAAAAGGAGTACGAGATTCGCATCGTCCGCCACGAGACCGAACAACTCGTGACGGTCATCGAACTGCTGTCGCCGACGAACAAGGACGCCTCCGACGTGGGTCACGCCGAGTACGCCGCCAAGCGCCGCCGTCTGCTGCGCCTGCCCGTCCACCTCGTCGAGATCGACTTGTTGGCGGGTGGCACCCGGCCGCAGATCGACCAGCCCTGGCCGAAGGGCGACTACTACGCGCTGGTGTCGCGGGCCGGTCGGCGGCCGCACGCCGGCGTCGTGTGCTGGTCGGTGCGCGACCGGCTGCCGACAATTCCGGTGCCTTTGTCGGAGGGCGACCCGGACCTCGACCTCGACCTCGACGCGGTGTTTCGGCAGACGTTCGACAGCAACCAGTACGACCGACTCGTCAAATACGCGATCCGCTTCCAGGCCCCGCTGTCGCCGGAGGACCGCGTCTGGGCCGAGGGGATTGCGCAGGGCATGGCCGGGTGACGTCGCCCGCGCCGCTCAATTCAGCACGCGGTCGGTGACCAGCACGCAGCCGTTCTCCAACGGCCGGGCGAGGTAGTTGTCGAGGCTGTTCGCCCCGCCGAAGGTGAGCTTGCGCATTGCCGAGCTTCCAGCCAAGTCGAATTCGCGGGGGCCGAGTCGTTATTGGCCGCGCTTCTTGCCATCCTTTGGATTCCGGGGCGCGCCGGGCGACTTCTTGCCGTTCAGCCCGGTGCGACGCGGCCGGCCGAGACGCGGCTCCAGCTTCATGCCTGGGGTGACGCGGATCGCCCGGCACGTGAATGACTGAACCGGCGACGTGTGATACGTCTCGGCCCCTGGTTCGGGTTTCGGATCGTCCGCTTTCATACCGCCTCCTCGTCGAACCTGCCCTCATACCAAATTGCAATGATACCTCACCGCCAGCCCGGAGCGCCTGCGACGGGGAGTGCGACCCGTCGCTGGCGCTCCGGGACGGTGGTGGAAACGCATCCGCGCAATCCATCTTCACTTGATCGCCACGAGTTCGACCTCGAAGGTCAGCTCCGAATCCGGCGGGATCGTGCCGTCGCGGCTGCCCTTCGTGCCGTAGGCCAGTGCCGGCGGGATCACCAGCCGGCGCTTGCCGCCGACCTTCATGCCGGCGATGCCCTCGTCCCAGCCCTTGATCACCTCGGCCGCCCCCAGCTTGAAGCGGTACGGCTCGTTCGCGTCGCGGCTGCTGTCGAACTTCTTGCCGTCTTTGAACGTGCCGGTGTAAGGCACCTCCACCGTGTCGCCGACTTTGGCCGTGGTCCCGGTGCCGGCCGCCTCGTCCACGTACTTCAGCCCGCTGCCGGCGACGACCCACTTCGCGTCGCCCAGCACCCGCACCTGCGTCGCCAGGCGGTAGGTCAGCCCATCCAGTTCGTAGTCCAACTCGCCGTAGAACGCCCGGCTGCCAGTCGCCGGCCGCTCGACCGTCGCCGTCACCGTGTGGGCGTCGATGGTCGCCGGCCGCTCGACCCACGTCGCCTTGCGGAAGTCTCGCGTCGGCGCGTCCACCACCCACACCCGCGCCGCGACCGGCGCGGCCGACGCCTTCACCGTCAACCGGGCCTTGCCGTCGGCGTCGTCGTGGACCCAGGTCGCCTTCGCCAGTTCCTTGCCGTGGATCTGCGCCCGGGCGAACGCGGCCAGGCTACCGAGGTCCGGCAGGCGTTCGAGCTTGCCGTCGGGCAGCTTCCGGCGGAGGTCGTGGCCGGCGTTGGCCACCCGGCTGATCCACTTGTCGCCGGTCAGGCCGTCCCAGTACAGATTGAGGGCGTCCACGGTCCAGTACGGGTCGTTCGCGCCGACGAGGATGAGCTTCGGCAGCGTCAGCTTGTCGCGGTAGGTGTACGGGTCGGTCATCTGCCAAAGGGCCTTGGCCGCGTCGGTCTTCGGCAGCGGCACCAACTTGCGACGGGTGTAGTCGCCGATCATCTCGCTGAAGGTGCCGAACGACGTCACCTGGTTGGGCAACTGCGCCGGAATGTTCAGCGTGTCGATGACGAGCGGCGCGATGGCCTTGACGCGAGGATCGGCGGCGGCCGTCAGCCAGGTCGTCCAGCCGCGCTTCGACGCGCCGGAGACGAGGAAGCCCGTCGTCTTGTGCTTCCACTCCGTCTCGGTGAACGCCTGGAGCGCGTCCATGGCGCGGACGAGGCTCTTGGTCATGGGGAACAGGAGCGGCCAGTCGCCGTCGCGGGTTTCGAGGTAGCGGACGAACGTCTCGGCAATGAGGGCATCTTCCTTTTTGCCGTCGAAGAGCGGCTGATTGGGAATGCCGAAGAGGAAGGCGACCGGGGCGTTCATCTTGGCGGCGAGCATCAGGCCGACGGTGGTCGCGCCGGTGCTGGGCTTGCCGCCCTGGTTCCAGAGGAACATGGTCGCCGTCGGCTTGACGCCGCTGGGGACGTAGACTTGCAAGCCGTGGTCCCACTGAATGCCCTGCCAGGTCTGGGAGGTCAGGGCGAGGTCGTAGACGGTGCCGAGCGGGGTCTCGACCTTGGCCTTCACATTCCATTTGAAGCTGGCATCGGGCTTGGCGACGTACTCGGCCAGGTCGGCGCGAGCGGCGGTGCAAACGACGAGACAGCACACGGCGGCGAAACGGATCATCAGACGGTCCTCTCGGATAACGGTGGAGTGAGGATCGTCTTATCGACGGCCCAAAGGTCTAACCACCGAGCAATGCCAAACTACCGAATGCAGCCGCCAAAGCAGCAGCACATGCTCAACGCAAGGAGCATCGCCGCGAGGACATAAATGGTGATGTCAAACATCCTGCTCGGCGACGATTGCAGTTTCGGCGTTGCCGCTCGCGATGGCGACGCGGACGACATCTTGCGAATGCGGTCGAGGATGTCGGCATTTGACGAAGCAGTCGGTTGCGGTCTTGCGCCCACGTTCGATGGGCTAGACGCAGCCACAGTAGTTGCGGTCACAGGAATTGTGTTGGTGGGCGATATGAGTCGGTCGGCGTCTGCAGGCCGGCTGCCGGTTGCCAGCCGATACCGGGCCTCATCTTCGGTGATTTGGCGTATTTGGCTCGGGCCGTCCGGTTCGACTCCGACACTCCTGCGCCCAAACTTATCGGTGAATACGGGAGTGACGAGTCCGCACACGCTGTACCACTTGCCATCCCATGACCGGTCGGGCGGCTCGGTGAATCTGCCGAGGACATCGGACCACAGGTTAATCTTGACGACGTTTCCGTCTTGCCACCTCGCGAAGTTGAGAAAGACGAAGTCCTCGTCATACTTCGATCTGCCATACTTTGGCGGTTCGTAGATTCGTCCGATGACTTCGACGCGATTGCCGACCAATCGGCAAACTCCGGGGTAATCGGTCCCCGACAGCACGGCGAGAGATGGGACATAGCGTTGCCGCTCGACGGTGCCCCAGTTCGGTGCTTCGCCGGCCGCGACAATGCGAGCCGTGGTAAGTCGGCGGAACTCTTCCAGCGTCGGCACCTGTTCGACGGAACTTCGGCACACATCGGCCAACAAGCCCGCTTCGCGCGCTATGGCAGGGATCGACCGCAGTTCGGTGAACAGTCGCGATCCCAACGGATTAGCGTAGTCGTTTGCCCGAAACAGTAGCCCCTCCCCGCCCCCGTACCTTCGATAGAGTTCCGATCGAGTTTCGATGGCATGTAGAGACACGTCTACGACGAGCAGCGAGAAGCGGTCCATGTCGGGACCGAAATGACGGGCCGACCGAGCGGGGTGCTGAAAGTCGCGGACGCCAAGTTCCGACCCGGTTCCCGGCTGCATTCCAGGTACGTATATGCCGTCATAATCGACCAGCTTCAGGCCCTGGCCGGTGAGGAGAACGTTGCCGTTCTGTATGTCGCCGTGTCCGATTCCGTGTCGCCGCAGTTCCTGGCCCAGTCGATCGAATTGCACTCGAAGGGACTTCAATGACGCGGCGTCTCGGCAATGCCGTTCCACGTAATCGCCGAGGGTGTCGCCCCGAACCCAGTCCATCAAGACCACAGGAAAGTACTCGCCTCGCCACTGGACGCCCCGAGGCAGGTACTTGAAGTCGACGAACGGCCCCGCCTTGAGTCCGCCCAAGGCCGCGGCGATTCGGGTGTACCGCTCTTCCCGCCCGTCCGAGGTCTTCTGAAAGCAGCGCAAGGCAACGACTCGCCCCGTGCGAAGCGTCATTTTGTAGGTGACTGCAAACCCACCCGAAAACGGCCTGGGCAAGCCATAGGGATTCCGTTCGACGGAGGCGTCTTTCAGTTCGGGGTCGACGATCGCACTCTTCGACTGAACGATTTCGCTGTACTCATCCAGCGACGGGTAGCGAGTCATCCGGGCGTCCCTCGATTCTCAGCAGAGTCGTGTCGTCCGCGCGCAGCCGCCCGGCCGCCCGTTCGTCGGCCACGAAGGCCGCGAACTCCTCTCGGGTACTCAAAGCGAGGAGTTGGTCGGGCGAACCTTCGCGTTCGAGGAACCACCGCCCTAATGCGTCCGTCATGCACATCACCGTCGGCCGATGCAAATTCGCCGTCATCCAGCGCGTCGTCCGGGCTTCGACCGACTCTCGCGCCAGAAACGCGTTGTCGGACGGGGTGGTGGCGATCAGGGTTGGCCGGGCGTCAAACTGGTCCGGCGACCGATACGGGAACGTCTCGACGACCCGGCCCTCGTCCAGCAGCGCGGCGAGACTGTCGCCGACGGCCAGTACCTCGACTTCGTCGGCGCGAACCCGAACGACGAGCAACGTCGAGAAACTGCCGCGCGTGTAGGCGGCGCTTTGACTCCACGACATTGCTTCCGGGTCGAAGGCCGCGGCGTACGTCGCCGCGGCGTCGGCCAGCCACGGGAGGTCCGGGTCGGGGCGACGGAGGGCGCGTTCGGCGACGAGTTCGGCCCAGCGGCCGGGGTCGTACGACTCGCTCGCGCCGTCGCTCAGGACGAACGTGCCACTCGACTCGTCCCACTCCGCACGGTCTTCGTTCGGATCGGCCCCTTTGGCCACCGACGCGGAGAAGGTCAACCGCACAGGCCCCGACACGGCGACCTCCTAGCGCAGATTGCTCGCCCGCGTTCCGATGTCGAAGAAATCCACGATCTGCTCGACACCGGCCTTGTAGCCGAAGAAGCGTGCGCCGGGGTCGATGGGGTAGCCCCGATCGCGGGCGGCCGCGGCGAGGTGATCGGGCAATGGGCTCGACATACGGAACAGCAGCCGCGCGTATTCGTCGACCAACTCGGACTCGGCACTCGGAAACGTCACCGCCGCGCCCGCGCGGGTGTCGACGTGGAGGTTGAAGAGCAGGCACACCCCGTCGTTCGTGCCGGTGAGACGGATATCTTCCGCGACGCCTTCGGGCGAACCGTCGGTCGATTGGCCGTCGGTGACGTGTATCACGGTCGGCGGGTACGAGGTCGGGTGGGCGTTGCACCAGGGGACGATGACCTCCGCGACCTGCTTCATGGCCGCAACCATGGGCGTCCCGCCCGAGTTTCGCGGGTCGAACCAAACGGGCATCTTGACGGACTCCTCGACGAGTCCGCCCGCGCCGTCGCTAACCTTTTTCGAACGCGCCTCGACGCGGAGCGGGTGACGCTCGACCGCGGATAGCGGGTGGACGACGACTTCGGCAAGTTGTCCCTCGAACCCGGCCGTAGCGCCGTCACCCCCGTAGGCCAAAACGCCCACTTGGAAGTAATCGCGCACGCCTTCGGCTCGGGTACAGCGAATGACGAGTTGGTAGAGTGTCTTGTTCAGAACATCGGCAACGAACCGGGCCTTCGTGTCGCCGTTTTCGATGGCTTCGTCCATCGAAGCGGAACGGTCGATGACAAACAGGAACAAGGAAGGGTTCGTCCGGCTGATCTCGGCGGAGTAGGGCATCGGCGTTAGCCTCTTATACTGAGTGACATCTGTTGATCATGGCCGTCCATCGACAACGAAGCTTGGTCCGTATTGTCGGTTTGCAGCTAAGCCTTCGTCAAGCGAAATCGCAGCGCTACGCTCACCGCCAAGTGTACGAGGGCAGTGCCGCCGCGAGCAGTTCGGCCGTCGCGCGCTCGTAACCGGCCGGGTCCGGCACCGTCAGTTGCGCGTGGGCCGCGACCGCGATCAGCACCAGCCGCGACCGCGATCCCAGACGCTCGTGAATCGCCCGCGCCTCCCACGGCCGGGCGTGCCGGTCCGCGCCGCCGGCGACGATCAGCACCGGCACCGCCGGCGGGATCGCCGCCACCGCCTCCACCGGCGCGATGCGGTCCACGTCGCCGATCAACAGCGGCGCGACCATCGCCAGCCCGCAGTACGCGACGAGATCGAGCGGTGGGGGCAGGTCGTTCTCGGTGCGGTTCCGCACGGCCGTGCGCAGGTCGCGGTACGGCGACTCCAGGATGTAGCCGCCGGCGCGGTCGCCAAGGTCGGCCGCCGCGAACGCCGCCGCGGCCGCGCCCAGCGACTGGCCCCACAGTACCACCCGCCGTCCCGGCCAGCGGCGGTTGGCCCAATCGACCGCGGCGACCACGTCGCGGCGAGCGCTATAGCCGAGGTCGTTGACCTCGGCCGGAATCGCCGTGGGCACGCAGCGTCAGCAGCAAAACGGGGTAGCCGCGCTCGGCGGCGATCTTGGCTTGATGGAGGCACTGCGAGCGGTCGGCCCCGTTGCCGTGCAGCAGCACGACCGGCGGCTTGCCGGGTTGGCCGTCGGCGAACCACGCGCCGCACTCGATGCCGTCGGCCGCCGTGAGCCGCAACGGTATGAGGGTGCCCCATCCGACGCGCGGCACCGGCTCTGGCCGGACCGGCCCGTGGCGGTGCGTCAGCTTGTACGCCACGAAGTACGACAGGCCGAGCCACAGCACGACGGCCGGCACGACCAGCGCGACGAGGCGGCGGAGCCAGCGGCGAGTCCGAGTATGGGTGGACAAGTGCGTTCCTTCACCGCATAGGCATTCGGATCACTCGTTGTCCGCGTTGTCGAAGAGCGACGGCTGGCGAACGGGGCGGGACGGGATGGCTGACGTTGGTGTCGGGCCTTCGAGTTCCCGCATGACTTCCGACAAATTCGGTGTGCCGTCCGATTTCATCCGCAGAGGCCGCGCGCCGCGATCGATGAGGAGCCGGTTCCCCTCGGCGGAAGGTGGGGGGTCGGAGTACTCGACGACGAACACCGGCCGGTGACGCCTCAAAGCATACTCCCCGGCGGCAAACGTCCCGCCGTCGCGCCCGGATTCCACAACGAGAACGACGCTCGACAGGCCGGTCACGACTGCGTTGCGCTGCATGGCGTTACCGACCGTCCAGGCGGAGCGTGGCGGAAACTGAGAGAGTACGAGACCATTGCCGTCATCCAGCAGGTCTCGAACTTGCGGCTTGGGCTTGAACCGCAAGATGCCCTCCGCGAGGACGAACGTCGTCGTCCCGCCGTATGCCAAGGCCGCGGCGTGGGCCGTCAAGTCAACCCCGTTGGCGTAACCGCTGACGACGTTGACCCCCTCTCTCGCCAGGGTCTCGGCGCAGGCATGCGCGATTTGCAAGCCCTTGTCCGAAGCGTGGCGCGAGCCGCAGAAAGCCACCCCCTTTCGCCTCAGGATACCAGCCGATCCCAGGGCAAATAGGACCGGCGGCGCGTCGTCTCCGAGGACCACCGTCAGCGATTCCGGGTAGTCGCCGAGGCGCTTGACGAGCAGGCGTATCCCCGCTTCACTGAGTTGTCCGTCGAGACGGTTCGTTCGCTCGCGCCCCGCCTTCAGCGATTCGGGGGTCACGCCCTTGAGGCCGTAGCGGCCCCACTCCGACGGCTCGCCGGTTAACACGTCCTCGACTTCGACGTTGTCGCGCTGTGCAGCTGCCAGCACGCGGTCCAGCGTCTTCGCACCGACCTTCGGTGTGTGCATGAGTTGCAACACCGCCGCCTCAAAACGGGATGTCATCGTCCCCCTCCTTGACGCCAACACTGTCCGGTAGGTCGAAGGCCGTCTTGGTCGCCACCAATCCGAGCACGGGCGTTGCCCCTGCCGATGCGACGGCCCGCGCTGCCTCGTTAATCGAGAACCCGGTTTGATAGATGTCGTCGATCAGGATGACTGGGCGGCCGGCAAACGTGTTGGGGTTAGCCGCGAAAGCGTCTCGCAGATTCTCGATCTTTTCCTGAACGGTTCGGAACTCTTTCATCGGCCGCGTGGGCCGCGTCTTGCGCAACTCGCCACTCACGTTCGTCTGCCCGGTGATCTTGGCAATTTCGTCGGCGAGGACGGCAGGCAAATCGAAAGGCTTGTTGCTGTTCGACGCAGGTACGGCGGCCAGAAGTGTCGCGCGGCAGTACGTCGGGTGCAGGCGAATGAAGTCGGCGTACAGTTGGGCCAAGGTGATGGCTTTCGCGCGGTCGCCAGGGCTGGCGAACTGGTTGTACGGTTTGCATTCGCGGACCAGTTGGCCGATCGAAGTCCGCTCGGAGCCGCCCGACGGCGACATTTGCTTGTGGAACGCCAGTGCGAACGACTCGTCCAAGTCGTCGTCGAGAAGGACAGCATGGCGGAGCAAGCCGCACAAGTCGCGAACGGCCGTCTCGCCGGCACCATCGACGCCAGCGACGTACGTGCCCCAATCGAATCGTCCGTAACGGTCGGCGAAGGTTCGACTGAATCGCAGGCCGGGAAAGGCGCGGTGCAGCACGTCCTTGTACAGGGTTGGCCCTTTGACGAGCAGCAACAGGTCGTTGGAGTTTGGGTTGCGGGTCAGTTGGAACGAACCCATCTGAAAGCGGTCCATCTCCCGATCCCTCACGGTCATCAAGTCGTCACAGCACCGGCCCCGGCGGGGCGGTGCCGAACTCGGCCAGGAGCTTCTTCAACTCCGCGTCCGGCTTGATCTCGCCCTTCTTCTGCGCTTGCCGGTACTCGGCCTCGAACGCCCGCAGGTAGCTGCGGCTCGACATCTTGCCCAGCGTGCTCATGAAGTCGATGAACAGCTTGCCGTGCAGATGGTCCACCTCGTGCTGCCACAGCCGGGCCGGCAGCTCGCTGCACGTCATCTCGTAGAGTTCGCCGTCGAGGTTGTAGGCGCGGACCGTTACGGTCTTGGCCCGCCGCACCTTCTGGTACAGGTCGGGGAAGCTCAGGCAGCCCTCGGTGCCCTCCTGCGTGCCCTTCTTGTCGAGGATCACCGGGTTGACCGCGACGACCTCGTGTTCCTTCTCCTCCGCCTTGCCGGAGAAGTTCATGACGAGCAGTTGCACCGGCAGGGCGACCTGCGGAGCGGCGAGGCCGAGGCCCTCGTGCTTGTACATGAGTTCGAGCATCCGGCCGGCGTAGAGGCGGAGCGGCTTGTCGATGGCGGCGACGGGCTTGGCCGGGTGGCGCAGGGCGGGGTGCGGGTATTTGACGATGGTCTTGCCGGGTTCCACAACGGGGCCTCGCGGGTCGGGGGTCCGCGGCTATTGTACGGCCAGCCGGCCCCTTGTGTCGCCGCGGCGGCGCAGGGTAGAATGCCCGCGTCGCCCAGGAGCCGATGGAGTAATGTCGTGTCCACGACCGTGAAAGTCGACGCCGGCGGGGCGGTGACACTGCCGGCCGAGTTGTGGCAGGCCGCCGGCGTCGCGCCGGGGACCGAGTTGGTCGCCGAGGTCGCCGACGGGCGGATCGTGCTGCAGCCACCAGCGCGGTCGCTGGTCGACGACATCCTCGCCCTGGCTAGTCAGGTGCCGCAGGAGGTTTGGGACCGGCTGCCGACGGACGGAGCGTCGCAGCACGACCACTACATCTACGGCACGCCCAAGCGGCCGGACCTCCAATGACTGGTCCGTATTTCGGCGACACCTTTTACTGGATCGCCCTCGCGACGCCGCAAGACGCCTGGCACCGGCGCGTCGTCGCGTGGCGGCGGGCTAACGCGAGTGCCCCACTCGTGACCACGGAGGAGGTGTTGAGCGAACTGTTGACTTGGTTCGCGGGGTCGGGGCCGGGCGGCCGCAAGCACGCGGCAGCCGTCACTCGTCGCATTCTGGCCGACCCGTTGGTGCAGGTCTTGCCCCAAACGTCCGCCGGCTTTCAGGCAGCGCTGGCCCTGTATGAGGCCCGGATCGACAAAGAGTACAGCCTGACCGACTGCCGCTCGATGAACGCCCTGCGCGGCCTCGGCATCGCCGAGGTGCTGACCAACGACCACCACTTCACCCAAGAAGGATTCGCCATCCTCTTCCCCGGCCCATAACCGCTCGTACCCTCCGATGGGGTTTTGGCTGGTAGCGACGGCCGGCACCCATTGACTTAGGGCCGCCGCAACGATTTCCCACACTCGACCCGCACCAGTTCGATCAGGGCCGCGGCCGATTCCAGCGCGGACGGGTTGGGTAGCCGGATCGCGCCGCAACGGCCCCGCTCGTTCTCGAACTCGGCAACCAAACGGGCGACGGCGGCCGCGGCCCGTTCGTCGGCGCTATCGTCACCCGGAGTTCTCGCGTTGGTGATCCAAGTCCAGACCCAAACGGCGACCGAACGGCAGTACCGTTCCTCCTCGGTGCGCGTCGAGATCGGCAGGGGGACGGGAATCCAACCTATCTGAACCTCCTCCGCGGGCGGAAGTCGGTCCAGTTCGCGGAACAGCGCCGCCGCTTCCAGAAGTGCCCTCCGGCCGTCGATGACCTCGCGGACGATCCGTGCCTTCGCGTGAATGCGCAGGTGGACGATCTCCGAGAGTTGTTCCGTCGGGTCCGCGATCGGCGGGTCGTCCGGGTCGGGCGGTCGCGGGCGGAGTGCGAAGACCAGCCCCGCCGCGGCGACGAAGGCGAGGGCGACATACCGGCGTGGTGGCAGAGACATGGCACGCCCTCCGCATGGACCGCGAACCAGTCGCGGCCGCGTCTACCATCTCAAACGTGTGCCTTTGCCTCGAGCGGCCAACAAAATGCTGGCGTTCCGTCGCCGACTACGGTACCATTGGCCCTAACGACTTACCCCCAAGGACCATCCGACGAAGCGCCATGCCGTCCGGCGACCCCGTCACACCTGTGCAGGCGTGCCTGAACCGCCTCGCGGCCGGCGACCCCGTCGCTCGCGACGACCTCATCCGCCTCAGCCACGACCGCCTCTTGCTCATCCTCCGGTCCATGCTCAAGCGCTACCGCAGCGTCCGTCGCTGGGAGGAAAGCGACGACGTGTTGCAGAACGTCCTCATCCGCCTCGACCGCTCGCTGTCGCAGTTGCACCTCGGCTCGACGCGCGACTTCCTCGCCATCGCGGCTACGAACATGCGCCGCGAGTTGATCGATCTCGTCCGCCACTACTACGGGGCCGAAGGCCTCGGCGCGAACCATGCGACTCCAGCCGCGGCCGCCGGCCTGGCGGTGCTGCGCCCCGAGGAAGTGGCCGTCGACCGAGGCGACGACCCGGCGGCGGCCGTGATCCTGACCGAGTTGCACGAGAAGGTCGCGGCCCTCGCCGACGACGAGCGCGAGGTGTTCGACCTGCACTGGTATTACGGCCTATCGCAGTCGGAGGCGGCCGCCGTTCTCGGCGTGTCGGAGCGAACGGTTCGGCGGCGCTGGGTGGCCGCGAAACTTCGGCTGTTCGAACTGCTCGACGGCGAGTTGCCGATCTGACGCGAAAATTTTTGGCCGCTCCACGTCGCGGGTTCCGCTTAGGGAAGTATGCCGCCAGTGAGGGCCGACAGATGAACGGATCGACGGATCGGGATTCCGACCTCTTGGACCTACTCGTCGCCTGGGACGAGCGGGCGGACTCCGATAACGCCGACGCCCTCGATGACCTCTGTCGCGCCCACCCCGAGCTGGCCGGCGACCTCCGCCGCTACGCCGATCGGATCGCCCGGATCGCGCCCTTGCTAGCGTTGGAGGCCAGCGACGACGCCCACGCCCTGCCGCCCCTGCCCGGCTTCGAACTGCTGGACGAAGTCGGGCGGGGCGGCATGGGCGTCGTCTACAAGGCCCGCGACCTCGCCCTCGACCGGGTCGTGGCCGTCAAGGTGCCGCACGCCCACCGCGGCGTGCCGATCGTGCGGAAGCGGTTCGAGCGCGAAGCGCGGACCCTCGCCCAGCTTCGTCACGCAAACATCGTGTCCGTCCACGCCGCCGGGCTGGCGGCCGAGGGGCCGTACTTCGTCATGGAGTACGTCCCCGGCGGCAGCCTGGCCGAGCATATGGGGCGGCTGGCCGCCACGCCCGAGCGGGCGGCCGCCCTCCTCGAACAGGTCGCGCGGGGCGTCGACCACGCCCATGCGGCTGGCGTCATCCACCGCGACCTGAAGCCGTCGAACGTCCTGCTCGGCGACGACGGCCGGCCGCTGGTCGGCGACTTCGGCGTGGCCGCCCTGCTCGCCGGCGAGACGCTGACTCCGGCCGGCGACGACACGCCCGGCGACGCCAGCCGGATCACACGCACCGGAGTGGCCGCCGGCACGCCGATCTACGCGGCTCCGGAGACGTTCCGCGAATCGCCCGCCCGGCTCACGCCCGCGGCCGACATCTGGTCGCTCGGCGTGATGCTGTACGAACTGCTGACCGGCCGGCTGCCGTTCGACGGGACGGGCGACGAGTTACGAGCGAACATCGCGGCCGCGGCTCCGCCCAGGCCGCGCGCCGTGCGATCTGGCGTACCCCGCGGCCTCGAAGCGATCGCGCTGAGGTGCCTGGCGAAGGCCCCCGGCGGGCGGTTCCCGTCCGCCGGAGCCTTGGCCGACGCCCTGGCCCAGTGGCGGCGGGGGTACGTCGCGCGCCGAACGATTCGGCGCGTGGGGCTGCCGGCGGCCAGTGCCCTGGCCGCCGCGCTAGCCCTGGCAGTGGTGCTGTGGCCGCCCGGC
>CAZNSL010000051.1:0-13406 GCA_964574975.1 uncultured Alcaligenaceae bacterium
GGCGGCCCGCGTGCGGCCCGACGCCCGGCTCTACGCGGAGTTTCTGGAACTGCTCCGCGTTGCCGGCGACGGCGTACGGCGGCTGCCGGACCCGCCGGCCGGAGTCGCGCTCGACGGCCTGACGTGGAGCGCCGACGGCACGCGGTTGTTGGCGGCCGGTGTCGCCGTCGAGGTTCCGACGGGGCGAATCGAAAGGTTGCGCGTCGGTGACGACTCGGCGACCTCCGACCCCACCCGACGTTGGTTGGCGTGGGTCGACCGGCGCGGCGTCCTGACGCTCCGCGAAGTCGCCACGGGCCGAGAACGGCGGTTCGCGGCGTTCCGCGTCGACGATCAAATCCAGTTCTCCGCGGACGGTGGCACCGTCGCATTCGCCATCGTCAGCGGCAAAGGCCAGCACATCGCCGCGGTCGCGACCGAGGGCGACGCCGCCCCGGTCGTGGTGGCGGCCGGCACGAACCTGACGTTCGCCCTCAGCGGCGACGGCCGGCGACTCGCCTACGCCGAACGCGACGGCTCGGCCGTGGCGGTCATCACGACCGACGGCCGCACCGAAGTCGCGTCGTTCGCCGGACTCGCCGCGGGTTCGCCGCGCCGGGTGGCGCTCAGCTACGACGGCGGCCGGGTGGCGTGGACGAACCACCGCACCGCCGCCGCGCCCTATGGCACGGTCGCCGTGGCGGACGCGGCCGGCAGGCGCGTCGTCGCAACGATGGTGCCGAGTTCGGGTGTCGAGGTGTGCAGTCGGCTGGCATTCGCGGCGGACGGCCGGCGGTTGCACGGCCTCTGCCGGAACCGCATTGCCGAACCGCTGTCGCGCGTCGTCGTCTGGGACGCGGCCACGGGCGGCCTGCTCCTTTGGGTGCCAGCCGAAGCGTTCGCCGTTGGGGCCGGGCCAGGCGGCGAGTTGGCGGCCATCGGCCACGGCAGAGCGGGGCCGTCCGCCATCGATGTGTGGAGGCCGGACACGGTGCGGTCGTCTGCCGCGGCGGCGGGGCTGCTCGACAGCGTCACGGTGGCGACGTTCAATTCATCGGATCGCGTCGAGGCCGCCATCCACAGCCTCGCCCTCGGCTGGCCGGCATTCTGTGTTGCGGCGGCGGGCGTCGTGTTATTAGCCATCCCCACGTATCGGCACGACGGTCGCGAGGCACCCGTGTGGCTTGCACGTGTCGGGGCGGTGGCGGGCATCATCGGCTCCTCCGCCTCGTTGATGCGTTACCTGGCCGTGTTCGACCTGCCTGGCCGCGACGCGCCGGCGATCATCAGCGCGACAGGCATCGCGACGGGCCTCATGATGATCGGCGTCGCCGGGGCCTTGCAATCGCTGACCGCACTCGCGCGACGCCGGCGCGGCGAGCCGCCGCCGCCGCCGGGCGGCCTCTTCGCCAAGTCCGACTTGGACTGGGCCGTGGAGTGGCTCGTCCCAGCCCTCAACGCCGCCATTCTGGCTTGGCCGTTGTACGTGGTCGTCGAAACTCTCGACGGACACTACCGCGTGTTTTCGCTGGCGCAATTCGTCATGGGGACGTTGGTCGCGTACTTCGTGATAGCGATGGTGTGCTTCGTGCCAATCACGACCCTGATTCTGGTCCGCCGTCGATTTGCCGCCCGCAAGTGGGCGGTGCCGGCGCTGCCGCGCGGCGTGCGAAAGGCTGCGTGGGCGTCCCTGGCCGTGGCCGCCGGCTGCGTCGCGATCGCCGCCATTTGGCCGCGCTGGGCAGTGTGGCGGTTCGATAACCTCCCGGCCCTTAGCTTGGGCGAAATCGAGTTGACGAGTCCGTCGCCGACGTTCGAGTGGCCGGCGTGGCAGTTGGCCGTTGCCCTGGCGGTTTGCATCACGGCGGTGAGCCGCGCTTGGCGGGCTGCGCCATTACCTCGACTCACTCACGACCTCGGCACCAACTCCGCGGCCCACGCAGTGTCTTCTGCCAACATTGGCGGCTCCGGCGGGTCGGCGTAGATGCGGTACGCGTAGCCTGCCGCATCGTAGATTGCGTCGAGCAGCGGTTGCAGATCGACCACGGCATCGGCGTCGCCGCCGCGCAGCGGGATCGGTACGGTCGGCAGGCGGTCGCGGAGGCCGACCGGCCAGATGTCGGCGCGCGGCCGCTGTTCGACCCGGCTGACGACGGCATAGTAGTCGCACCGCGGCAGTTCGCGCCACGGCATCCGCGGGCCGCCGCGCAACAAGTCGATCTCGACGAAGTGCGAATCGCTCTGCAGGATGCGGCCGCGTTTGGCGAGGTACTGGTCGCGGTGTCGCCGCTTGTTCGTTGGGCTTAACAGTTCGATGACGGTCACGACCTCACGGCTCGCAGCATCGACGACGTTGAGGTAGCTGAGGCCCTCCTGTTCGACGGTCGGTTCCCAGACGTGGGCCGGTGCCGTCAGGGTGGCGGCCGGGTCACCGCCGCCGGCCACCGACCCGGGCCGGACGACGGCGTCGCCGTAGCCGAACAGCGTTCCGTTTGTCGGCGGGTCTTGGACGTAGAGCGATTCCTCGACGGCGACATAGTAGCGGGGCAGCACCTGTGCCCCGAGCGCGTCCGCCATGCGTGGGATCAGCCGCTCGTGGAAGTCGCGCCAGACGGTCTCGCGCTCGACGTAGGGGTTCATTCCCGGGAACGGCGACGGCATTGTCGTAAGCTCCTTACGACCTGGCCGGGACGAACCGCTTGGCCCAGGCGGCGTCCTTCGCCGACAGAGGCGGCTCGGGCCGGCGGCCGTAGATTTCGTCGGCGAGCGTGCTTTCGTCGTAGACGCGGTCGAGCACCGCCTTCAGGTCGAGCACCGCGTCCGCGTCGCCGGCCTTGAGCGGGATCGGGATCGTTGGTAGCGCGTCGCGCAGGCGGAGTCGCCACAGCCGCACCTTCGGCCGCAGCTCGGCCCGCGACACCAGGGCGTAATAGTCGCACGTCCGCCGCGAGCCGTCGAGCGGCAACCGGGGGCCGTCGCGCAACAGGTCGATCTCGACCAAGTGGGCCGGGCTGCCCAGCGTCAGTTTCCGCTTGCGGAGGTACTGTTCGCGGTCGGGACCGGTCGCTTTCTTCGCCGGACTGAGCAGTTCGACGACGGTCACGACCTCTTCTCCCTCGGGGTCCACGATTTCGATCCAGCGGTGCCGCACCTCGTCCACGAACACGTCCACCAGTTCGACTTCTTCGGACGTGTCCAACACGGCAGCCGACGCCGCGCGGGCGGAACGGCCGCGCTCCACGAAGGCCAAATCGGGGACGAGGCGCTCCTTGAGCGGCTCGCCGTCCGTCGATCGGACGGTAACGGATTCCTCGATGTGGACGAAGTACCGGCCGCGCAACTGATCGGTCAGCGCGGAACTCGCGAACGTCAAGAACCGCGTATGGATGCCGCGCCACTTGTTCGGCCTCTCCAGGTACGGGTTCATCCCCGGGAACGGCGACGGCATCGCCCACCTCCCTCTGCAACGGCGACGCCCCTAGCATACCACGCCCGCCGCCCCTCGCTAGAGTAGCCGCATGAGCGACACCCTCAGCCTCGACGGCCTCGACCTGCCTGTCGAGCGGCCCGGCTCCGTCGACGAACTCTGCACCCTCGTCCGCCGCTGTGACGCCGACGGGCGGGCCGTTTACCCCGCCGGCGGCTGCACCATGCTCGATGTCGGCACACCGCCGACACGACCCGGCATCGCAGCCGACACCCGCGGCCTCGACGCCATCATCGACTACCCCGTGCGCGACCTGACGATCACCGTGCAAGCCGGCGTGACCGTCGCCCGGCTGCGCGACCTGCTGGCGGCCGAGGGGCAGCAGTTGCCGATCGACGTGCCCGACCCGGCGCGGGCGACCATCGGCGGCGCGATCGCCGCCAACGCCAGCGGGCCGCGCCGTTACGGCCGCGGCACCTTCCGCGATTACGTCCTCGGCATCTCGCTCGTCAACGCCGACGGCGTTGAGGTCAAGGCCGGCGGCCGCGTCGTCAAGAATGTCGCCGGCTACGACCTGATGAAGCTCTACACCGGCTCCTTCGGCACCCTCGGCGTCATCACCCAGGTGACGCTCAAGCTCCGGCCGCTGCCGGAGACGTGGGCGCTGGTCACGGCCGGCTGCACCGACCTCGCGCCGGCGCTCGATGCGCTGCACGCCTCGGCGACGCGGCCGGTTGCCATCGACCTGACTCGCACGGCCAACGCCAAGCGCCGACTCGGCGAAGCGCCGTTGCCGCCGTGGACGCTGCTGGTCGCCTACGAGGACAACGCCGCCGCGGTCGCGTGGCAGACGGAGAAGGTGCGCGAGGAACTGGCCGCAGTCGGGGCCGAACCGGTGCGCGTCTTCGACGGCGAGACGGCCCCGCCGGGGCTGTCGCTGACCGACCTGCCGGTCGATCCAGGGGCGGCCGCCATCTTGCAAGCGGCGCTGCGGCCGTCGGCCGTGGCGGGCTTCTGCGCGGCGGCCGCGACGGCGCAACCGGACGGCTGGCTGCACGCCCACGCCGGCAGCGGCATCGTGCGGCTCGGCCTGCCGTTCGGCGTCGCGGAGCCGACCGTACGCGAGCTGGTGGCGCAGCTGGGCGACACCGCGGCGGCAAGCAGCGGCAACCTGACGGTGCGCCGCGCCCCGGTGCCGTGGAAGGCGACCCTGCCGATCTGGGGCCGCCCGCCGGCGGACATCGACCAGCAACGGGCGGTGAAGCAGGCGCTCGATCCGGCGAACCTGTTCAACCCGGGGCGGTTCGTGGTGGGTTGATTGCAGGCACAGCGCGATTCGCATCGCTTCCGCCCGCCGGCCCGGGTATAGTGAAACGGCACAGCGGCCCACGGAGACCTTCGCGGATGACGACCGCAACGCTACCCCCGCCCACTACGACGTTACCCGACGACGCACTGACCGAAGTCGTCGATGGCGTTACCGTGGAGAAAAACGTGAGCGCCGGAACCACCTGGATCGGGGCAAGGTTGAACACGCGGCTCGACACCTACTGCGAAGATCGCCGACTCGGGATCGTGGTTCCGGAGATGATGTTCGTCCTCGATCGCGGCCGCGATCTGAAGCGCCGCCCCGACGTGGCGTTCGTGTCCGCCGAAAGCTGGCCCGTTGACGACAACCCACCGATGGAAGGCGATTGGGAGATCGTACCCACCCTCGCCGTCGAAGTCGTCAGCCCTAACGACATGGCCAGTGCCGTGGCCGCCAAGGTGCGCGAATACCTCGCCTACGGCGTCCGTGAGGTGTGGGTCGTCTATCCCGGCACGCACGAGGTCTACGTCCACGACGCCGTCGGCTCGTTTCGCGTCGTCGGCCCGGAGGGGGCACTCGAAACGCCGCTGGTGCCCGGCTGGCGGTTGCCTTTGGCGACCTTGTTCCGAGCGCCGGCCCCGAAATGACAACGGCCCGCAGCACCCCGGAAGGAGTGCCGCGGGCCGCCGGTCACCCGACGACTACTCGCTCACGGTCATCGACGCGTTGAGCGTCTTGGCGATCCGCTCCTGGCACTCCTCCAGGTGCGCCCGCGTCGTGGCGTCGATGCCCATCTGCGGGTTCTTCAACGCCGCCAGCATCGACCCTTGCAACTCCTTCAGGTGCGCCCGCGCCAGGCTCCGAGCGTCCGGCGGCACGGCCGACGACCGGCCCCCTCCCATGATCAGCATCATCAGCAAGTCGTCCGACGACGCGGCCGACGGTTTGCCGAGGACCAGCGTCGTCAGCTCCTTGAGGTGTTCGCGCTGAAGGTTGCGGCGGATGACCGAACTGGCGACCGCCTTGCCGTTGGGGTCGGGCTGCAGGTCGGCCCAGATGCCGTCGGTCAGGCAGCGGAACACTTCGTCGAGGGCTAGCGGCTTCTCACCGTTCTCGGCCTTCAGCGCGTTGTTTTGCACCCGCGCCAGCGCTTCGGGCTTGAGCAGGTTGCGCAGGACCACCTTCTGGATGTCGAGGACCTCCTCGTACACTGGGAACTCGGGGCCGTCCGGGTCGCTGCCCCAGTGGTTCCAGCGCTCGGCCGCCAGTTGCCGCAGCAGCTTCGGCGAGAACTGGAAGGTGGCGTCGGTGAGGATGCGGTCGCGGACGAACTTCAGCGCCTCGCGCTGCTTGTCGCCCTTGATCGGCACCAGCGGGTCGCGGGCGCTGGGGTCGTCGCGGTGGTCGCGGTTGATCGTCTCGCCGCCGACGTAGTTGCTCACCAGGTACGCCCCGTTGCCGAACTGGCCGAGCAGGATCTTGAACGCTTGCCGGGCACGCTGGTAGCCTTCGCCCTTCTCGACCACCCGGTCGCCCAGGCCCTTCATCAGCTCTTCGGCGAGTTGCACGCGGTCCATGGCAAACTTCATCGGGTCGGCCCCGAGGTCCCAGACGTGGACGCTCGGGTCGGCCCCCTGGCGCATGTCTTCGTCGGTGGCGTAGTCGTGGCCGGGCAGCGCGCCCTTCTTGGCGATCTCCTTCAGTCCGTCGTTGTCGGTCGTGTAGGCGTACTGGATCGCCCAGTAGTCGTACGGCCCAAGGGTGGTCGAGAAGTAATCGCCCTGCTTGACGCCCTTGGGCGCGAGGTTGATCGGCGTGTAATCCATGACCGAGCCGACCAGGCCCTTCTCGCGGGTCAGCTTGGTGTCGTGCAACTTGTCGTTGGGGTGCATCGTGCTGGACTTGAAGTTGTGCCGCAGCCCGAGCGTGTGCCCGACTTCGTGCATGGTGACGTACTTGATCGCCTGCTTGATCAGTTCGTCCACCGCCTTGTCGGTCTCCTTCTTCGCCGCCTTGTCGGCCGGCTTGTCGCTGGGCTTGGCGGGCGGGACTGGGTTGGCCTCGGCCAGCGCCATGACGGCCAGACCCATTTCGTACTTCATCTGCGCGCCGCACTGGCACAGACCGAGCCGGCCCGCCAGGGCGTGCCGCTCGACATCCGACTGCCGAGGCCGATTCCAGCCGCGCGGGGCGTCGCCCGCGGCGGGGTTGCGGTCCAAGAGCGGGTTGTCGAGGTTCCAGCCGTTCTTGGTCGCTTCGATGAGACTAGCCGTCGGGACCGGTTGTTTCTGCATGTTGTGGTCCTGCTTCCAGAAGCGGATCAGGCTCGCATCGAAGATGATGTCGGCGTCGAGGATCTCGCCGGTCAGCGGGTTGGCCCGGGATGGCCCCATGGCGAAACCCCGGTCGGTCGCGATCCAACGGAACGTGTTGTAGTGGATGTCCTCGGGATCGAATTCCTCGTTCTCCTGCTGCCGAACTTCGATCGCATCGCGGAAGCCGATCTTCTCGAAGGCCTTGTTCCATTCGAGGATGCCCTCGCGCACCGCGGCCCGATACTGCGTCGGCACGCTCTTCTCAATCCAGAAGACGATCTTCTTCTTGGGGTCCGAGAGCTTCTCTGGGTTCTTCGGGTCGATGGAGTCGGCCGGCTCCAGCTTCCAACGGTTGACGTAGCGGACGAACGAGGTGTCGCGGCCATCCTTCGAGAAGTCTTTGGTCGCAGTGAGGAAGTGGCCGACGCGGTCGTCGGCGACGCGCGGCGTGTAGCCGCCCTCGGGCAGTGGACACAGACCGTAGTGGATGACGACGGTCTTGCCGCGGGCGTCGATGACGCTGTCGTCGCCCGTCTGTCGGCCGCCGGTGAAGGTGGCGGCCACCTCGATCTCGACGTTGTGCGGGAACGCCTTGACTTTGTGCCAGGTGCTGCGGCTCGGGTCGAAACCGCCGAACGGTAGCTCGGCGAAGTTCTGCATGAAGATGTCGCCGAGGTTGATCAGCACCGTGCCGCGCTGCGGGTTGGTCGCCAGGACGCGGAGCGCCAGGAGGACCGAGTCGGTGTAGGTGGTATCGACGGCCTTGGCGGTTGGCCCGCCGGAGCTGGCCTTGAAGCGGACGTTGCGGCGGACGAGGTGAACCTTGTCGCCGTAACGTTTAAACAGGAGGACCCACTGTTCGTCGAAGTTGAGTGTGTAGCCGCCCATGCCGGCCCCGCGGGCGACGGCGGTTGGGCAGAGCATCGGCTTGTCGAACTGGTCCGGTCGCAACTCGGCGTAGAGCTTGTCGTCCTTCAGGTGCATCTTGATGTAGCCGTCGATCTCCTTGAACCCGCGAGTGAGGGTCGCGAACTCGTTGCGCTGCACGGGCCCGCCGGGGCCGAAGACGACGCCCTCGAAGTCTTGGGCGACCGCCGGGCCGGCTGCGACGAGCGCGAGCGCGGCGGCGCGGAGCAGAACGGTGCGTGGTGACATAACGTCCCTTCGCGGAAAACGGGTGCCGCGGGCGATGGAATCGATGGGAGTCTTCGATAAGGGTCCAGCGTATCCGACGGCGGCCGGCAAAGCAAGGAGTCTGCCGGTCGCGGAGGCTGTGCCGGCCGGCGCGGGGCGTTACAATACTGTCGAGACGCCTGGGAGGGACGGACATGGCCGTGCGCGAGCGCAAGTACGACCTGGAGGAGTTCGCCCGCAGGGGCAAGTCTCTTTACGAAGAGCGAATTCGACCACTAGTCGAGGCCGGCAACCGCGGCAAAATCGTTGCCATCGACTTCGACAGCGGGGAGTATGCCGTCGCCGACACTACGATAGCAGCGTCGGATTCGCTGCGCTCGCGGTTGCCCGACGCCCAGATTTGGCAGGAGCGTATCGGTTACGCGGGCGTCCACCATTTCGGTGCCTGGGCCGCGGGGCGAACCTCATGACCACGGGCACGGTCAACGCTAACTTGGAGGCCATCGTCCGCGTGACCGTAGCCGGTGCGGACGGGAAGCAGCAAATCGTCGATACCCTTCTCGACACTGGGTTCAACGGCAGCCTGACGTTACCACGGTCCCTCGTCGAATCACTCGCTCTCGTCCGCGATTGTTCCCGAAGTGGCACCCTTGCCGACGGCCGAACCATCGTCTTCGACGTTTATCGCGGAACGGTTATCTGGAACGGTGTCCCTCCGGGCCGTTGAGATCGAGGCGATTGAAGCCACGCCGTTACTCGGCATGACCTTACTCGCCGGCCACGTTGTTACCCTCCGAGTAGCGGACGGTGGCGAAGTGGCCATAGCCCCCGCGACTTAGCCCGCCGCCATATCAAGCGGCGTTTTGCGAGGCCGGTGCGTGACTATCCTGACGAGGGCAACCCACGCCATGACCGCGCCGCAACCGACCGCCGCCGACTTCGCCGTCCGGCTCGCCCGCGCTCGTGGTGGTGACACCGCCGCCCTCGGCGAACTGCTCGACGCCGCTGCCGACTACCTGTGCCTGCTCGCTCGCCTGCAAATCCGCTGGCGGCTCCAGGGCAAGGTCGATCCGGCCGACGTGGTGCAGGATGTCTGCTTGGAGGCGCACCGCCACTTCGCCGGTTTCCGCGGCTCAAGCGAGGCCGAGTTCGTCGGCTGGCTGCGGCAAATCCTGTCCGCCCGCTCCGCCAACGTCGTGCGGCACTACCTCGGCACCCAGGGCCGCGACCCCCGCCTCGAGCGCGAACTCGCCGACGAAGCCGACCGCTCCTCGCGGATGCTCGACGGAGCGCTCGCCGACTCGATCAGCACGCCCAGCGCCCAGGCCGCGAAACGCGAACGCGGCGTGGCCCTCGCCGACGCCCTCGCCCGGTTGCCGACCGACTACCGCGAGGCTGTGGTCCTGCGCAACCTCGAAGGGCTGTCGTTCCCGGACGCGGCCCAGCGCATGGGGCGCAGCGTGGACAGCGTGCAAAAGTTGTGGGTCCGCGCCCTGGCCCGGCTGCGCGACGAACTCAAGGAGCTCGACCTGTGAGCGTGGACGACCCGCGGGTGTTCGAGGTAGTGCAGGAGTACCTCGCCGCCGTCGAGGCCGGCCACCGACCCGATCGCAACGCACTGCTCGACCGCTACCCGGAACTGCGCGGCGCGGTGGCCGCGTGCCTCGATGGGTTGGAGATGGTGCGCGAGGCCGCCCCGGAGTTGCACGACCGCAGCGGCTCCCTCGCCGACCACAAGCCACTCGGCGACTTCCAACTCGTCCGCGAAGTCGGACGCGGCGGCATGGGCGTTGTCTACGAGGCGGTGCAACTGTCGCTCAATCGCCGCGTCGCCGTCAAGGTGCTGCCGACGGCCGCCGCTCTCGACGACCGGCAGTTGCAGCGGTTCAAGAACGAGGCGCGGGCGGCGGCGCAGTTGCACCACCCGAACATAGTGCCGGTGTACGGCGTCGGCTGCGACCGCGGGGTACACTACTACGCGATGCAGTTCATCGAAGGCCAATCGCTCGCCGAGGTGGTCCGGGCGATGCGGGCCGAACTGGCCCCAGCGTCGGGCAAGGACGGCAGCGAACGGCCCAGCCGTGGCACGGCTCTGTGGCTGGGGTCGTCGGTCACCGGCGACGGCCCGCCCGGGGGTACCGACCCCGGCGACAGAAAGCCTGTCTCCGTTCTCCCAATGCCGGCTGCCGGCGGAGAAACCTCTGGGCCGGCGGCGCTGGCGACCATGCGGACGCGCGGCGAGACGCGGTTCTTCCAGTCGGCGGCCCGGCTGGCGGAGCAAGCGGCGCGAGCGCTCCACTACGCGCACGAGCGCGGCGTCGTCCACCGCGACGTGAAGCCGGCCAACCTGCTACTCGACGCCCGTGGAATCCTCTGGGTCGCCGACTTCGGCCTCGCGCAAGTGCAGGCCGACGCGGCCCTGACCCGTACCGGCGACCTGCCGGGCACCCTGCGTTACATGAGCCCGGAGCAAGCTCGCGGCGACCGCAGCGCGCTCGACCCGCGCACCGACGTCTATTCGCTCGGCGCGACGCTCTACGAACTGCTGACGCTCCAGCCAGCACACGATGCAGCCGATCGAGCCGAGTTGCTCCGCGGCATTGCCGAGGGAGAGCCGCCGTCGCCGCGGCAGGTTACCCCGGCGGTGCCGGTCGATCTCGACGTGGTGGTGCGCAAAGCGCTGGCCCGCGACCCGGTCGACCGCTACGCCACCGCCGACGACTTCGCCGACGACCTGCGTCGCTTCGCCCGCGGTGAGCCGATTCGTGCGAAGCTACCCGGCCTCGGCCAGCGAGTGGCGCGCTGGGCGGTGCGGCACCGCGGGGCCGTTGCCGCTGCAGCCGCGGTGCTGCTGTTGCTGACCGCAGGGCTGGCGGCCAGTACCGTGTTGGTCGGCCGCGAGCGCGACCGCGCCCGGGAGCGGGCCGCCGAAGCCGAGCGGCACTTCCGGCAGGCCCGTGGGGCGGTCGACTACTTCACCCGCGTCTGCATGGAGGACTTGGCCGACGTTCCACCGTCGCACCGGGACGTGCGCCGCCGGATGCTGACGGCCGCCCTCGACTATTACAAAGAGTTCCTGCACGACGAAGCCGACGACCCAGCCCTGAAGGCCGAACTGGAGCAGGCCCAGGAGCGGACGGCGAACTTGCTGACGCGTCTGCTCGCCCACGAGCAGGGTGCGCAAGCCGTCACCGCCGCGGCGCTGGCGCGTACCGAGGCGGTACGGACGGAGTTGCACGTCACCGAGGAGCAGGGCCGACAACTCGACGAGTTGCTGCCGAAAATGCCGGCCGGCAAACCGGGCGGGCCGTTCCGCTGGGAATTGCCGTCCGGGCGCAAGATCAACGTCGACCTCGCCGCGATCCTGACACCGGAGCAAAACGTCCGGCTGAAGCAGATCACCCTCCAGGTGCGCGGGCTGGAGGCGATGCTGGACCACGACGTGGCAGCGGAACTGCGATTGACGGAAGAGCAGGCCCGGGTGGTGCGTCAGGCAGCTCGGCCGGGGCCACAGTCATTCGTGATGGCGGGAGCCTACGGCATCGTTATGCGGCGAGCGGGGCTGCCCGCGCAAGTATTGGAGGTACTGACTCCCGACCAGAAGGCGACGTGGGCCAAGCTTGTCGGGTCGCCATTCACGGCTAACGTCGCACCCCTGTTCGGCCCGCCGCCGTTCGGGAAGGGTGCTAGCAAGCGGTTCCCGTGACGCCCACCGAGCGGTTGCTCGGAACGCCGGCCGGTCGCCGAAACTGCCGCGTCCGCCCGCCTTTCGGCTTCGCCCTCAAGTTTCCCATCCTTCGCGGCCGATTCCCTTACGGGATACGCACACCGAAGGACGACACGGATGTTCGACTTCCTGGGACGCGTTGCCGTCCACCACCCGTGGAAGGTCTGCGCCGCTTGGATAGCCTTGGCCGTCGGGCTGTCGCTGGCTTCCCCCGACTGGCGCGGCCAATCGCAGGACGACGACATTCGCTTCCTGCCGTCGTCGTGCGCCTGTGTCCGCGGGTTCCAACTGCTCGAGCGCGGCTTCCCCCAGGACGTGTTCGCCAGTCGAGCCATCTTCGCCCTCGAACGACCCGACCGTGCCCTGTCCGACGCCGACTTCGCACTCGCCGACCGCCTCGCCGACGCTCTCGACCAACTGCGTACGAGCGAACCCGCCCTGCAAATCGGCTGTGTCGTCTCCCGCCGCGACCCGATGATGGGGGCACGCCTCGTCAGCGCCGATCGGAAGAGCATCCTCATCCAGATGTCGCTCGGCACGCCGTACCTGGCCGTGCAGACGCGGCACACGGTCGATCGCGCCGAGTCCCGGCTCCGCGAGGAGTTGTCTAAGAATGCGGACGCGCCGCAGATGTACGTGACCGGTCCGGCCGGTGTCGGACGCGATCTCGTCGCCGCCGGGGCCGAGAGCCTCGATCGCACCACGATGGCCACCGTCGCGCTGGTCGTCGTCGTGCTGCTGCTCGTCTACCGCGCCCCGGTGCTGGCCGTCATACCACTCGCGACGATCGGCGTGTCGGTATGGGTGGCGCTCGAACTGCTCGCCCTGGTCACGCTGATCCCCGGCGTCCACCTGGTCAACGTGAGTCAGGTGTTCGCGGTCGTGATCCTGTTCGGCGCGGGCACCGACTACTGCCTGTTCCTCATCAGCCGCTACCGCGAGGAACTCGGCCTCGGCAAACTGCACCCGACGGCGCTGATGAAGAGCGTCAAGGCCGTCGGCGGGGCGCTGGCCGCGAGCGCCGGCACGGTCGTCTGCGGCCTGGGGCTGATGGGATTCGCCGAGTTCGCCAAGGTGCGCTGCGCCGGTCCCGTCATCGCGCTGGCGCTCTCCGTCGGCCTGGCCGCGGCGCTGACCCTGACGCCGGCGCTTCTGTCGCTGGCCGGTCGGGCCGCGTTCTGGACGCCCTTGGCACGCAAGCCGCGGCTATTTCGCGCCCGCGCGGACGTGTGGGCGACCTTGAGCGACCGCGTCGTTGCCCGGCCCGGTTGGGTGCTGGCCGTGTCGCTGCTCTTGCTCGTGCCGTTCGCCGCGCTCGGATTCAGCGTCAAGGCGACGTTCTCGCCGATCGGCGACCTGTCGCCGAACTCCGGTAGCGTCCGCGGCCTGGATGCGATCCGCTCGCACTTCACCGCCGGTGAAACCGGGCCGCTCACGGTGCTGCTCGCGTCGGACCATCCGTGGGATTCCGAGGCGGGCCGCTCGATCATCCGCCACCTGAGCCGTGGGTTCATC
>CAZNSL010000052.1:0-13278 GCA_964574975.1 uncultured Alcaligenaceae bacterium
CGACTTCTGGACGTTCTGTTGCATCAACTGCATCCACACGCTGCCCGACCTGGCGAAGCTCGAAAAGAAGTACGACAAGGAAGTCGTGGTCATCGGCGTCCACTCGGCCAAGTTCGACAACGAGAAGGTGACGGAGAACATCCGCAAGGCGGTCAACCGTTACCGCATCGCCCACCCGGTCGTCAACGACGCAAATATGGCCATCTGGAACTCGCTCGGCATCGAGTCCTGGCCGACGCTGGCCGTCATCGACCCCGAAGGCTACTTCGTCTACGCCGACGGCGGTGAGGGGCAGTACGACGCCGTTGCCAAGACCGTGGACGGCCTGATCGAGAAGTACAAGGGCAAGGGCCTCAACGAAGAGCCGATGCGCTTCGACCTGGCGAAGTCGGCCGACCCGGCCGGCACGCCGCTGTTCTTTCCCGGTAAGCTGCTCGCCGATGCCGCCACCGACCGACTGTTCATCGCCGACAGCACCAACAACCGCGTCGTCATTACTGACCTGACCGGCAAGAAGATCGCGGTCGCCGGTACCGGCGCGGCCGGCAAAGCCGACGGCCCGTTCGCGCAAGCGACGTTCGACGATCCGCAGGGCCTCGCCCTCGACGGCAGCACGCTGTACGTCGCCGACCGCAAGAACCACCTGATCCGAGCGCTCGACCTCAAAGATCAAAAGGTCCGCACGGTGGCCGGCACCGGCGAGCAGGACCGCGCCTCGCGGCACCGGGGCGGCGAGGCGCTCAAGGTCGGGTTGAACAGCCCGTGGGGCTTACTCCGGGCCGGCCGCACGCTTTACATCGCCATGGCGGGCCACCACCAAATCTGGCGGCTCAACCTCGATTCGATGGAGTTGAGTCCCTACGCCGGCAGCGGCCGAGAAGATATCCGGGATGGCCCGCTGCGCTTCGCGGCCCTGGCCCAGCCGAGCGGGCTAGCGACTGATGGCCAAACCCTGTATGTGGCCGACAGCGAGGTTAGCGCCGTGCGGGCGCTGCCGCTGGACGATCCGAAGGGCGAGGTATCGACGCTCGTCGGCGAGGGCCTGTTCAAGTTCGGCGACACCGACGGCACGGGCAAGGCGGCCCGGCTGCAACACGCCCTGGCCGTCGCCTGGCACGACGGCAAACTGATCGTGGCCGACACCTACAACAGCAAGCTGAAGACGCTCGACCCGAAAACGAAGGAGTGCAAGACGTTCCTCGGCGAGGGCGGCGGCTGGCTGGAGGGCCGGGCGTTCAACGAGCCGGCCGGATTGAGCATCGCGGCCGGCAAACTCTACATCGCCGACACGAATGCCCACCGCATCCGCGTCGTCGATTTAGCAACCAAGGCGCTGACGACGCTGCAACTGTCGGGCGTCGAGCCGGTGAAACGGTAGACCTTCGGCCTGTGTCTTAGCCCCGGATCGGCGGCGTCGCAGGAATTGTTGAGGTGCGATAATGCGTTCGCTGCTGTTCGTGGCACTCGTCGCGGTGTTGACTACCGCTCCTGCCCCCGCGCAGGGCGGCAAGAAGTTCAAGGATGTCGTCAAGAGCATCACCGCCAAGGTCGAACCGGCTGAGGCCAAGCGCGGCGAGACCGTGACCTGGAAGCTCACCGTCGAGGTCATCCCCGGATGGCACACCTATCCGACGAAGCAGACGGACCCGAACGCCGAGACCTTCGTCAACAAGATCGCGTTCCCCAAGCCCGGCGATGTCGTCTTCGTCGATACGTTGCAGGAACCGGCCAACGGCATCAAGAAGCCCGACGCGGACCTCGACATCAAGGAGTACACGGTTTACGAGGGTAAACCAACCTGGACGCGCAAGTTCGTCGTGTCGCCGGATGCCAAGCCGGGCAAGCTGACGATCAAGGTGCCCGTGACCATTCTCGCCTGCGACAAGAGTTGCATCCAGGACAAGGTGACGACCGAGGTCGAACTGACGGTCAGCGACAAGCCGGCTGTCGCCGTGGACCCGAAGTATGCGGCTGAGGTGAAGAAGAAAGACGCCCCGGCCACGCCGCCGAAGGTCGAGCCGAAACCGGCCGCACCCGCGCCGAAAGGACAGTCGCCCGCGCTCGCCACCGAGGAGCCGGAGGACGTGTCGCCGTCAGCCGATCAGAAGGCGGCTCTGGCGGCCATCATCCCGCAACTGACCGGCGGCGGAGTGCCACCGCCCTCGGGCGGGCTGCTCGAGTTCCTCCTGCAAGCGATGGCCTGGGGCGGCATCACGCTCCTGACGCCGTGCGTCTTCCCGATGATCCCTATCACCGTCAGCTTCTTCCTCAAGCAGTCGGAGCAGAAGCACGTCAACCCGCTGGCCCATGCTCTCGTCTACTGTGGTGTTATCGTGGTCGTGCTGGGCATTGCAGCACTGACGCTCCTCGGTACCTTCCGCACCATCAGCAACCACTGGCTGACGAACTACCTCATCGGCGGCCTCCTGGTGGCGATGGCCTTGTCGCTATTCGGCCTGTTCGAGCTAACCCTGCCGGCGTCGCTGACGCGGTTCACGTCGTCGCGCGAGTCTCAGGGCGGCCTGGCCGGCACCGTGTTCATGGCGTTGACATTTACCACCGTGAGCTTCACCTGCGTCGCCCCGTTCCTCGGCGGCTTCGCCGGCATGGCGGCGTCGGGCAAGTATCCCTACTGGCAGCTCGCGGCCGGGGCGTTCGCGTTCTCGGCCACGTTCGCCGCGCCGTTCTTTCTTCTGGCCCTGTTTCCCAGCCTGCTCAAGAGCCTACCGCGCAGCGGCGGTTGGCTCAACAGCGTTAAGGTCGTCATGGGGTTCCTCGAGCTGGCCGCCGCGGTCAAGTTCTTCCGCACCGGCGAGCTGTCGGTCACATCCCAACCGACGTTCTTCACCTACGACCTGGCCCTCGGCATGATCGTTGCCCTGGCGTTCATGTGCGGCATGTACCTGGTCAACGTCTACCGCGTCGGCCACGACGCGCCTCTCGAAAGTATCGGCGTCGTCCGGCTGATGACCGGGTTCGCGTTCCTGAGCCTCGGTATCTACCTGGTGCCGGGCCTCTTCGGCACCGGCGACGGTGAGCGGCACCGGCCGAGCGGGGTGGTGTTCGCGTGGGTCGACGCGTTTCTGCTACCCGACCACACCGGCGGCGACGGCCTAACCTGGTCCGGCGACTTGAAGCGGGCAATCGAGGAATCGCGCAAGTCCGGCCGCGACCAGTACGTATTCGTGGACTTCACGGGCACGAACTGCCAGAACTGCCGGCTCAACGAGCGCAACGTCTTCACGAAGCAGCAAGTGAAGGAGCTGTTCCGGCGGTACAAGCTCGTGCAGCTCTATACCGACAAGGTACCGGAGGAGTTGTATCCGAACGGCCAGCGCGAGAAGCTCGCGGGTTCGCACAGGCAGTGGGCCGACGGGGCCGCCAACAGTTGGTTCCAGCGAGAGGCGTTTGGCAGCGAGCAATTGCCGCTGTACGTCATCCTCAAACCGAGCAACTCCGCCGTCGAAGTCGTCGGAGTCTACGACGAAGGAAAGATCAACGACGTGGCCGCGTTCGAGGAATTCCTGCGCAAGCCGTTCGCAGCCAGTTCGGCACGAGCGTCGCTCCACTGATCGATCCGCTGCCACGTCTCGCGGCGGCCTACTCGTCGTTCTTGAGCCGCCAACCCCACAGCCAGTAGTTCACCCCTGCGAAGAGGGCGAAGCCTCCGAAGGCCATCAGCAGCACGAGGACGCCCGTGCCGCCGATCTGACTGGCCAAGCACGTCAGGAACATTAGCCCGCCGGCCGCCAGGGCGGCGTAGAGTGGCCCATCACCTTCCATCGGTGGCTGGGACATGGGTGCCTCCAGTCCCCGATGGCTGACGCAGTTGCTCCAGGTACTCGATCCGGCCGCGGTAGTAGTCCGACTGCACCTTGTCCGCATAGGCGACCATGATGGCCGTCACTGCCAGCGACACCAGCACCATGTACATCATGGTGTCGGTCGTGCGACGGCTGGCCCGCGCCCCGACCACAGCGATGGCCGTGATCGACAGGCCGATAATCGACATCGACAGGGGCGTCAGGTAAGGTGGCGGCATGCCGGTGAGGGACGCCTCGGCCGCCGCCCCGGCGGACGCGAAGGCCATAAGGACACCGATCGCGGTGACGCGCATGAAATGCTCCGGCAGAGTTGCCCGACAGTTGAGGGTAGCCCGCCGTCGGGCTGGCGTCAAAGCCCTCACTTGTCTTTCTCTGGCTGGGGGGCGGCCGTGGTGCCGTCGGGCTGGAGCCGGGCGAGGAAGCGGCACAGGTCGCGCTCGTAGTCGCCGATCGGCCGGCCGACGAGAGTCGTGAACGCCTCGACCGGGTCGGCTCCCGACGCGAGGTTGCGCAGGTATCCGTCGAGCGCCGCGCCGCCCAGCAGCCGTTGCTCGAAGGTCAGATGGAACGCCACGATCCATGCCGTCAGGTAGCTCGCGTCGGTGCTGGCCTTGTCGCTGGCGTGGGCGGCGAGGAAGTCGCCCGCGCCCGACTGCAACAACCGAGCGAGCGGCACGAGTTCGCTGCGGCGGCATGCTCGTTGCGCGCGGGCGAGCCGGTCGCGGTCGGCGTGGCCGACGCGCAACTCGCCCGCCTCGACGAATGCCGACTCGAAGATCTGCGCCAACCCCTCGTTGAGCCAACGCGGCGGGCCGGGCAGCGGCGACGGGTAGACGCAGCCGGCGAGGTAGGCGTGGAACGCCTCGTGGAACAGCGTGGCGAATAGTTGCCGCGTGGCCCGGTCGAAGACGCCCTCATTTTTGCGGTCGGCCAGTTCGAGTGCCTCCCGCGCGATGCGGATCGGCGCGACGTGTCGGGTGAGTTCCTTTCCCTTGTACAGCTTCGACAGTGCCGTCTCGCGCGCGTCGTATTCGGTGCGGAGTTGTGCGGTCTCCCGGCGGGCACGGTTGAGGTCATTGCCGAGCGATTCGAGATCGCTCGCGCAGACCACGCACTGCTTGTCGGGATCGAAGTACGCCACGTTCACGAGCGCCCGTCCCTCGGCCCGGAGCCGGGCCGCGTATTCGCCTCGCGACTTGAGTAGCACGACGGTCGTTGATTTTGGGGGCACGACGCCGATTCGCGGCGGCAGGTAACGGGCGTAGGCGGCGAACACTTCTTCGAGCCGCACGGCTGCCCGTCGGACGACCGACTCCGGTGCGTCGGACTCCAACGCGAACAAGTCGGATTGGTAGCGCCACGCCGCGTCGGGCATGCCGTTCCACGCAATCGGCTCGAGCTCGACCTTTTCGGTGCGCTGCTTTTCCGCTCGCGGGTCGAGGCCGCGCAGACGGGCTTTGAGCTCCGCGCGGTCGGCGTTGTCGAGGCGGATGAGGTCTTGAACTTCGGCGCGGGCAAACGTCGTGCAGAAGGTGACGGTCGGTCGACCGGGGTGTTGGCGGACGGCCTGGAAGCGGATGGCCGTCGGCGTCTCATCGAGGATGAGGCCGCGGAAGACGCTGCCGTTGGTTGCCACCAGCCGATCGAACTTCCACGGCAACGGGTCGGCGGCGCGGGCCGCGGTCGCGGCGCAGGCAAGCAACAGGTAGTATCGCGCGAGCGCCATGCGTTCGTAGAACGTCGTTAGTCGTCGATGGTCGAACTGTCGCCATATCGCGCGGATCGGTCCATCGCCCACTACTCACTAGTAACCACTCTTACCTCATGCCGCAAGGGAAACGCATGGCCCAAACCGATCTCGTCGTCGCCCTCACCGGGGCCAGCGGCGCGCCGTACGGCCTGCGGCTACTCGACGTGCTGCTCGCGGCCGGGCGCACCGTTCACCTGACGATTAGCCCCGCGGCCGTGGAGGTCTTGAAAGCGGAACTGGCCCGCGCGGTGCAGCTCGACGCCTTCGATGCAACGGCCCTCTTCGCCGGCCCGGTGCCGGAGCCGGGGCGACTGCTGTACCACCACTTCCGCGATTTCGGGGCCGGCATCGCCAGCGGATCGTTCCTGACCGGCGGTATGGCCATCTGCCCATGCAGCCTCGGCAGCGTCGCCGCCATTGCCCACGGCCTCTCTGAGAACCTGATCCACCGCGCCGCCGACGTCCACTTGAAGGAGCGGCGCAAGCTGGTCCTGGTGCCGCGCGAGACGCCCCTGGGACTGGTGCAGTTGCGTAACCTGACCGCGTGCGCCGAAGCCGGTGCGGTCGTCCTGCCGGCGATGCCGGCGTTCTACACCCGGCCGCAGACGGTGGACGACATGGTGGACTTCGTCGTCGGCCGCGTCTGCGACCAGCTCGGCGTCGACCATCGGCTCCTCAAGCGCTGGGGCGAACCCTCCGTTTGAGCCCGACGCGCCAGCGAGGGACCGGCACTCGTCCCTCGCTGGCGCGTCGGGCTCAATGGCATGTTGGCTTACCAGAGCTTTGAGCCGAGCGCGACGAGGGCCGCGTCGCAGGTCGGCGCAAGCCAGTCGGCAATCACGGCTGCGGCGAAGGCGGCCACCGCGCCAGTGAACACGTCCATTGTGTAGTGCGCCCGCAGTACGATCACCGCCGCCGTCTCGAACAGCGCGAGGAGGGTGCCGGCGATGGCCCAAGTCGGACCACCCCAGCGGCCGAGTTCGATCGCGCCGTACACCGCCAGAGCCGTGTGGCCGGAGAAGAACAGGTCGTTGGCCACCCCGTAGGTCACGAGCAGCGACGGCACGCCCGGCGAGCGCCAGATCATCCCCGCCGGCGGCGGTAGCGCGCACAACGCCTGGCAAACCTGCCGGGCCACGAACACCAGGAACAGCCCCACGAACGGCCGCACGCTCGGCCCGATGACGCTCTGAACCAGCACGAACACGCCCAGGCAGTCGATGCCGAGCGAGCTGACGATCAAGAGCCGGTCGGCCGCCTTCGGGTGAGCGGTCAGGTAGCGGAACGCGCGCGCCGTCAGTGCGTGCAGCCCGTCGCCGAGGACGCCGACGCCGTTTGGCCGGTACTTGAGCAGGGCCTGCGTGACGTACCAGATGCCGAGGCCGGCGACCACCAGGGCGATGCGCAAGCTCGTCGGCGGGACGGCCTCGGCGGGCATCGGCGTCATCCCTTCCACGGCCCCGGCGCGGTCGCCGCGAGCATCGCCTGCAAACTGTCGGCGAGTTGCTTCATCAGCGGGTCGCCGTCGCCGCCGCGCGGGCGGTCGGGGCTAACCTCGATGGCGTCGCCGACATCGATGGTGCAGTGCATTGGCCGATGGACGCGAGCTTCGTCGGTCAAGTCTTCTTCGTAGCGCTCGACCGTTTCCAGGATGCGGTCGGCCGAAGGTTCGCCGTCGAGGTAGCCGATCGGGTAGCAGGCCAACTGCTGGGCGAAGTAGCAGTCGGCCAGGTGCCGCCAGCGTGCGTCGGCCTCCTCCTTGGACAGCTTACTTTCGATGAGGGCCGGGACGATGGCCGTGCGCAGTTTCTTGACGCGGTCGATGACGAGCGTCTCCGGCTTGCCGATGGGGTATGTCGCTTCGAGCGGCCCCAGCACCCGTTCGATCAGCCGCGGCAGTCGTTCGTATACGGTTCCGGATTGCGCCTCGCCGAAGTACTCGACTTCTTTGATCGCCAGGAGCGCGTCGCCGATCTTGCGCACCCGTGGCACCAGCGGCACGTCGGCGTGCGACCGCCAGCTCAGCCTTTTCTCGAACATCGCTAGCACCGGTTCGACGGCCTGCCGAAGGTCGCCGTCGAAGTTGTAGCGCATGGCGATTGGGTGGACGACCACTTTGTTGGTCGCGCCGGCTTTTGCCTTCTGCTTGGCGGCCGAGCGGGCGATGAACGCGACTCCATCCATCAGTGCGTTGAGCCGATCGTTCGACCGGCTGACGACACCTTCGGGGAAGATCACTACCGGTCGCGTCGAGTCGGCAATGGCCTGCGTCGCATATTTCAATGACTCGCGGTCCAACCCCTCGCGGTACATACTGAAGCCGCCCGAGGCGCGGATCATGAACCGCTGGAGCCATCCCTGCATGAACAGGTGCCAACTCGCCATGATGTACGGGGCGAAATACCCCTCGACGCAGAACGCGCCCATGACTTCCGGATCGGCCGGCCGCGCGTGGTTCGGAGCGAGGATGATGCCGTGACCGGCGGCGAGGGACGCCTTCAGCTTCTCCATACCGCGGATCGTGGGCCAACCGACGCCCCAACTGCGGCGGATCTTCCCTGGGACGTACAACCGGACCAGGCGGACCCAGAACGTATTCTCGATCGGCGGCACGAACCTGTACGGCTTGGCCACGATGATGTCTTGCATGACCGGTACCCGACTCCGACGTTGGGGGGAGTGGGGATGATTGTGCCGACCGCGGGCGGTGGGATCAAGCGGATTTGCCGGACGCGCTGGGGAAAGCGGTCGTGCCGGTTTTCCTCCAAGGGAGGTGCATGTCGTGCCGATAGTAAGGACGAGGGCCGGCCAAAGTACGCCGGTCGTGGGTGGCGCGGCAACGCTGGGGGGCGAGGTCATGCGGTTCGGAAAGCGTACGGCTTTGACGTTCGGGCTGCTCGCGGCTCCAGCCATCGCACAGAATTTGCCTGCGACCCCAAGCGGCGGCCCGGTGCCGGACGGCACAGCCATCACCGCAGCGCCCCCGAACACCATCGCCCCGACACCGCCGGTTGCAGCACCGGAGGTGTCGTTCGGGTCGAACTACGTGGATCAACCCGCCGCGCCACCGTTCCCGGCCGTCGGGCCGGTCAAGCGGCAGACGTTCGGCTCGCTCGAATACCTGCTCTTCAAGCTCCGCGGTAACCCGACGCCGTCGCTCGTCCAGAGCGTCCCGGACAACGTGACGCCGCAGACGGTCCCGTTCCCGGCCGGTGCCAACGTCGATGTCTTCGGCGGCGATGGCATCGACCTGGGCATGATGTCCGGCGTCAAGTTCACCTTCGGCCACTGGATGGACCCGATGGGGTGCTACGGTTACGATTTCTCCTTTACGCAGATTTTCGAGCAGTCGGAGAACTTCGAGGCTCGTTCGAATAACTTCCCGCAGATCGGCCGCGGCTACTACAACACCGGGTCGAACATCCCGACGTTCCTGTACAACTCGATCGGCGACGGCACGCAGCGGGCATCGATCCTGGTCGATGCGCCGGTGCGCTTCTACACCGGCGACTTCAATGTCCGCAAGCGCGGAGTCGCCGTCTTGTCCGACCGCGTCGATCTGCTCGTCGGTGCCCGCTACCTGGACCTGCGCGACTCGGTGACGATCGATAACGCTGTGGGCCTGTACGACCAGAACGGCGTCCAGACGCGCGGGATCACTTCGAGCGAATCGTTCAGCGCCACCAATCAGTTCTTCGGACTGCAGTGCGGCGTCGTCTCGAACTGGGACTGGCGTTGCTTCCATCTCGACTTGACCGGCAAAGTGGCCGTCGGCGGCACGCAACAGCACGTCGAAATCGTCGGAACGGCGACCGACCAGACGGCCGGCCAGGGCGTGACCGTCCTGCCGAACCAGAGCATCTTGCTGGTGCAGACGACGAATGCCGGTCAGTACGACCGCGGTAAGTTCGCCGTGATGACCGAGTTCACCGCCCGGCTCGGCTACTCGATTACGCCGAACGTCATGGCCACGGTCGGCTACGACGTTCTCTCGATCTCGAGCGTGCAACGTTCGGGAGCCGCAATCTCGACTAACGTCAACCCGGCGAACGCGCCGTTCCTGATCCGCCAGCAGGACAACAACCCGAACGCCTTGGGACCGGCGTTCGGGTTCCACGGCACCGACTTCTGGGCCCACGGCCTAACGCTGGGCCTCATGGTCAGCTACTGACGCCCGTGGTGCGACGCTTCGCGGGAGCGTGAGAATCGCTTCTGCGAAGCGTCGCGAACCGGGGCGGCCATCAGTCCTTCCCCTCGAAGAACGCGAACGCGTCTCCCATCGCCACTTGACAGATGACGATGTGTTCGCAGTCGGCGTATTCCTTCAGTCGCACGCGCGGGTTGCCGGCCTTCTCAGCGTCGCGGGCCAACGCGCGGGCGCTGCCCAGCGCGAAGTCCTGCGCGCCGCAGCCGACGAAGAGCGGCACCTGTTTGACGGCTTCCGGCTTGCGGACTAGGCCGCCACCACCGAGCGCCGCTGCGGCGGCGAACCGCTCCGGCGACTGCTGCACCAGCATCATCGCGTGGGCGGCCCCCATCGAGTGGCCCACCAGGTAGACGCGGGACTCGTCCACGGGGTAACGCTTCGCCAACTCGTCAACGACCGCCGCGGCCGGCGGCGCGCCGCCGAGTAGGCCGGCCCGCGTGGCAACCAACAGCCAGCCGCGTTTCGCGCACCCGCGCACGATCGCGCCGTGGCCGTAGGTATCGAAGAACATGTTCTCGCTGCCGCCGGCCCCGTGCAGTGCGACGACAACTGGCAGAGGCTTGCCGTCTTTCGCGGCTGGCGGGACGGCGACTCGCACCGGCGCGCCACTGCCGAGCGTCAACCAGAACTGTCCCGGTCTCTCGGGCGTGTAGAACGGCCGCTTCACGGCGACGGCATTCGCAAGTGCCTCGGCCTCCGCAAGCAAGCGGGCGGCGGGGAAGTCGGTCTCGGGTGGATCGCCGTTGGCCAGGGCGTTCAACCGACGGGAAAGGGACGCGAGGGTCTTCGCCTCCATCGTGGCGTCGTCGGTCGATGCCGTTCGGAGTGCTGCGAGACGCGCGGCCAGGTTGCGGGCGAACGAGACGCCCACACGGTAGGTCGCGCACACCTGGTCTCCGACCACGACATCGGATCGCAGGATGTAGTCGCCCTCCGGCACGTTGGCCACGGATAACACGGTCGTCGCGGGAATCTTCGACAGATTGAAGTCGGCGTTGGCGCGCACCGCGTCGTCTGCGTCCCGCAAGGTGAGTCGAAGCGTTCCGGAAAACGCGCCTTCGAGTTTCGGGCTGTAACAGGCCAGGGCGTGAACCGCGAGTCGGCCTGTGACGGAGTCGTACAGCCGCGCATCCGGCCGGACGATCAGCGATTCGGCCCAACGCTCGGCCGATGTCGCCGGCCGACCGCGTAGAGCGAAGCGTGCCGTGTCGAGCATGGCGGCCGCCTTCTCCGCCTGACCGCGGAAAAACGCGGGGACGGCTCCGTCGAGAGCTGCAACGGCTTGCCGCTTTGCGGTCGGTGCGGCGTCGTCCCAGGCACGCTCCATCGCGACGAGGCGAGCGCCGAGGTCGTAGCGGTCGGCTTGAGCGATGGCGAACGACGGGAGCAGTGCGGCGATGGCAACAACAGTAGCGCGGCGCATGGCGGCGTCCTTGTCGCGGGCTTGGACGGGGTCAGGATGGTGCGGGCGGAGGGTGTAGCGAGCCGGAGTCGGCGGCGAGGTGCCGGTTGTCGGGGATGCCGAACGGCGGGTCGTTACGGGCGGGCCGTGCCGGCGGGACGATGCCGGATACTTCCGGCAGCGGCACCGGCTCGTCGGACGATTCGATGTCGGCGTCCGAGACGCGGCCGGGGCGCTTCTCTGCAGCGGGTGGTCGCGGGGGTGGGGCCAGTTCCGTGTGCAACTGGTAGCGGTAGTTGCCGATGGTCAGTTCGTCGCCGACGCGGACCACGCCCTCTTTGACGCGCACGCCGTTGATGCGGATGCCGTTGGTGCTGGCGAGATCGCGGACGATCAGGTAGTCCTTCACCTGGGCGACGCAGCAGTGCTTCCGCGACACCTTGCGCGAGTTGAGCTGGATGTCGCACTCCTCGTGCCGACCGATGAGCAGGATCGGCTTGTCCAGCAAGAGGCTGGGGCCTTCGGTTAACGAGAGTAATTGTGCGGGCATGTGGCCGCCTTCCCCCGTCACCTCGGCCGGGACCGCCCCGGTTGCGCCAGTTTACCGCGCAGGCCGGCCGGCCGCCGCGCCAAAATCGCCGCAACTCAAAATACCGACAGCATCAGTGCCCGCGCCGTCCATACCAGCCAGGTCCGTTCCTCCGGCGTCACCTTGCCGCGGCCGACGATCGCCGTCAACCGGTCGTGGGCCTTCCGCACCGACTCGCGTTGCGCTTCGGACATGGGGATCGCTGTCGGGCGTTCGAGGACGCGGCCGAGCAGCATCTGCGTCGTCTTCGCCTCTTCGAGGTCCGTTGCATCGGTCGGCTGCCAGGGCGCGCCGGCTGGGTCGTCGGCCAACCGCGTCGTCAGGGCAGCCGCCCAACGGCTGATCCGGGTCAGCTTCGGGTAGTCGATCTTGTCCGGCAGGTCAGTCGGTCGATGGTAGTCGGCGTGGGTGCCGGTCGTGAGGAACAAGAACGGCACCTTGCGGTCGCGGAATGGGCCGTAATCGCTACGCGTTCCGACCAGGTCCGCGCCGAGTCGGCCGACCTTCAGACCGTCTTCCGGTGGTACGTCGGCGAGCAACTTCCGCAGCGCCGGCGACGACTCGCTCCCAAGGACAAAAACGTATTCGTCCATGACGCCGGCCATCGCTCGGCCGAGAAGGTCGGCAGTCACGAACGTCTTGAGTTTGCTCAAGGGCAGGGGCGGGTGGGCCGCGAAGTGCGTCGAGCCTTGTAGCCCTTGCTCCTCCAAGTCGAATGACACGAATAGGATTGTGCGCTTCGGCTTGGTCGGCGCGCGGACGAACGCCTCCGCGACTTCGACGAGCATGGCGACCGCGGCCGCGTTGTCGTCTGCGCCGGGGTAGAGTTTGTCGTTCTTGACGCCGAGGTGGTCGTAGTGGGCCGACAGTAGCACCCATTCGTCGCGCAGGGTCGGGTCGCTGCCGGGGATCATCGCGGCGACGTTCTTTCCCACGAAGCCGCCTTTGTCGCCAACGTTCCACGGGATTTGCTGGAAGTACGACTCGCCGAACGCGGGTGCGAGGCCGGCTTTGCGAAACAACTCGGCGATGTGATCGGCGGCCCGCTGCCCCCCCGGCCCCTTGCGGCCGAGGAACTCCGGCGACGCCAGCCGGTAGACGTGGGCCTTCAACTCGCGCTCGGTGATCGCCGCGGATACTTCCGCTTCGGCCGCGGCGTCGGGGAACGGTTCGGCGGCCGTACAGAGGACCAGGAGTGTGTATGCGAGCATGCGCGGCATGGTAGCGGAAACGGCCTGCCGAAGCAAACGTGCTTTGCGGCATTCGCCGTCGTCCCTACCATGATCGCAACCCGACTCGCGAGGGCAGACCATGGCCGCACTTCGTACCCCACTCTACGACTGGCACGTTGCGCGCGGCGGGCGTATGGTCGAGTTCGGCGGCTGGGAACTGCCGGTGCAGTACGCCGGCGTCGTCGCCGAACACAAGGCCGTCCGCACTGGGGCCGGCCTGTTCGACATCTCGCACATGGGCCGGCTGTCGTTTGCCGGCCCCGGCGGCGAAGCG
>CAZNSL010000053.1:0-13245 GCA_964574975.1 uncultured Alcaligenaceae bacterium
CCCGGCGGTTCCGTCGCCCCTTCGGGTGCCGATGAAGGTGACGATGACGGCAAGAAGGGTAAGGGCGGTGGCCCCGGCCGGCCCGGTGGCGGCCCCGGTGGCGTCGCCGGCCGCGACCAGCGCCGCGTCCAGCGCGATGCCCGCGCCAAGGAGCGCAAGGGCACGACCGGCGTTCAACTCAAGGGCGGCCAGGTCGTCGTCCTCGACGACGAGCGGCACCGTCGCCGCGGTGGCCGAAAGGTCCTGAAGCCGAAGAAGCCGGGTACCGTCGAGCGCAAGGGCAAGGTGCCGATCAAGGTGCCGATCACCGTCCGCTCGCTGTCGGAAGCCGTTGGCCTGGCCGCGCCGAAAGTGCTGTCGAAGCTGATGGAACTCGGCCTGCCGTTCGGGTCGGTCACCATCAACTCGGTCATCGATGTCGATATGGCCGAACTCGTCGCCACCGACGCGGGCATCGAACTCGAAATCACCAAACAGGCCGACGCCGAGGAGCAACTGCTCAAGAGCCTCGAATCGCCCGACGACCCGGACAAGCTGGTCCCGCGCGCCCCGATCGTCACGATCATGGGCCACGTCGATCACGGCAAGACGACGTTGCTCGACCGCATCCGCGAGATGTACGGGTTCAACTCGGATGTCGTCTCGACCGAGGCCGGCGGTATCACCCAGGTGATCCGCGCCTGGCGCGTCGAGAAGGACGGCAAGCCGACGACGTTCCTCGACACGCCGGGCCACGAGGCGTTCACCAAGATGCGCGCCCGCGGCGCACAGGTGACCGACATCGCCGTCATCGTCGTCGCCGCCACCGACGGCGTCATGCCGCAGACCGAGGAGGCGATCAGCCACGCCAAGGCCGCCGGTGTGTCGCTCATCATCGCCATCAACAAGGTTGACATGCCGAATGCCAACCTGACCAAGACGCGGCAGCAGCTCTACTCGTTGGAGATTCTGCCCGACAACATGGGCGGCGACGTGCCGTTCGTCGAAACCAGTGCCGTCACAGGCCAGGGCATCGACGAGTTGCTCGAGGCAATCGCCCTGGTCGCGGAACTCAAGGAACTGAAGGCCAACCCGGACAAGCCCGGCCAGGGCACCTGTCTGGAGGCGCATCTGCGCGGCGACGAGGGCGTGTTCGCCACGATCCTGGTCCGCGATGGCACGCTCAAGAAGGGCGACATCATCATCTGCGGCCACGCCTACGGCCGCGTGCGTGCGATGTACAACGACCTGGGCCGCTCCGTCAGCGATGCCGGCCCGAGCGTTCCGGTGCAGATTACCGGCCTGGACGAGGTGCCCAACGCCGACGACCCGTTCCAGGTGGTCGACGAGGTGACGACTGCCCGCGAAATCGCCGAGAAGCGCAAGGCGAAGAACCAGGAGTCGCTCACCTACAGTGGCCACCTGTCGAAGAAGGGTCTCGGCCACCTGGGCATGACCAAGATCAGCGAACTGAAGGTCATCCTCAAGGCCGACTTCCGCGGTTCCATCGAGGCGATCCGCAAAGAACTGGAGAAGTTCGTCCACGACGAGGTGGCCGTGCGACTCTTGCACGCGGGCATCGGCGCGATCACCGTCTCGGACGTGCAGCTCGCGCTGACCTCGCCGAACGATACGATCATCGTCGGCTTCAACTGCGTACCGGACGACGACGCGCTGCGGATGGCCGAGGAACGCGGCGTCCAGATCCGCGAGTACGATGTCATCTACAAGCTGACCGCCGACATCAAGGCGGCGCTGGAAGGCCGCCTGAAGCCGCGCGAGGAAGTCATCCACCTCGGCCGGGCGATCGTTCGCCAGACGTTCAAGATCAGCCGGGTGGGCACGATTGCCGGCTGCTACGTTACGCAGGGCACGATCGAGCGCTCGGCGAAGGTGCGGGTGATCCGCGGCGGCGTGGTCATCTACCCGCCGGCCGATCGCACCGCCAGCTTGGAGTCCTTGAAGCACCACAAGGACGACGTGCGCGAGATCAAGCAGGGCTACGAGTGCGGCATCAAGGTGGCCGGCTACGACGACATCAAGCCCGACGACGTGATCGAGGCGTACCGCGTGGAGCAGGTGCAAAGGACACTGTGATCGGTGATCGGTGATCGGTGAAGACAACCGATCACCGATCACCGATCACCGATCACCGATCACCATGAAACGTCACCGCCTCGAACGTGTGGCCGAGGCCGTCCGCGAGGTCGCGGCATCGGCGATCCTCTTCGACCTGCGCGATCCGCGGGTCAAGATGGTCACGGTCACGCGCGTCGAGGTGTCCGGCGATTTGCAGCACGCGAAGATTTACGTCTCGGTGATGGGGTCGGAGCGCGAGCAAAACCTGGCGCTCCACGGCTTGAAGCACGCGGCCGGGTTCGTACAGTCGAAGTTGGCCGACCGGCTGCAGACACGCTTCACGCCGGTCGTGACCTTCGTGCTGGACAAGGGCGTCAAGAACGCCATCGAAGTCTCCCGGCTGATCCGCGAGTCGCTCGCGGAGTCGGCCGACAAGCCCGGCGGGGCGGACGACCCCGCCGGCGACACGGGTTCCGCTGACGGATCGGCGGCCGGCTCCGACAACTAGTCGGGCCGCGCCTTAATCGCCAAGGGGGTGAGACGGACCATGCCCGCGACGACCAACAAGCAGCGCCTGCTCGGCCAACTCTTCACGGCCCTCAAAAAGTACTACGACCCGCCGGAGGCGGCCGACCGGCCCGTCCTCGAACAGTGCGTCTTCGGCATCCTCCGCGAAGGGGCGACCCGCGAAGAGGCCGAGGCCGCCTACGACCGGCTCCAGACGCAGTTCTTCGACTGGAACGAAGTGCGCGTCAGTTCGCCGCACGAGGTCGAGGATGCCCTCGCCGGCCTCCCGCAACCGGCCCTCAAAGCCGAACGCGTCGTGTCGCTGCTCCAGGAGGTGTTCGAGAGTACCTACTCGTTCGACCTCGAATCGCTGCACAAGAAGGGGCTGAAGCAGGCGGCCAAACAGGTCGGCCGCTACGACGCCGCGACGGACTTTACGGTCGCCTGGGTGACGCAAAACGGTCTCGGCGGCCACGCGATTCCGCTCGACGCCCCCTCGCTGCGTGCGGTGCGCCGCATGGGCCTCGTCGAGGAGGGCGACGGCGTGGCGGCCGCCCAGGCAAGCCTGGAACACCAGGTTCCGAAGGCGAAGGGCGCGCTGTTTGGCGAGTTGATCAGCCTGGTGGCGCGCGACTACTGCCACGAGGACGAGCCAAACTGTGCCGAGTGCCCGCTGCGCAGCGACTGCCTGATGGGTGCCAGCGACGAGCGCTGCCGTCCGACGCCGACCGCCAGCCGCAAGCCGAAGCCGCGGTGACACAGCAGCCCCCGAGGGACGGCGGCGTGTAGCCCCGGGTGCAGCGCAACCCGGGGCTGCACTCCGCCGTCCCTCCGGGGCTGCTGCGAAATGCATGCCATTGTCATCTACTGGAGTAAGGCTGACGCAGCCTACATCGCCGAAGTCCCCGAACTACCGGGGTGCGCGGCCGACGGTGCGACGTACCGCGAAGCCCTCGACGCCGTGCAAGTCGTCATGGCCGAGTGGATCGAAACGGCCCGGGAACTCGGCCGCCCAATCCCCCAGCCACGCGGTCGGCTGATGTTCGCGTGACGTGCTGCCGCGACCCCGACTCTGGGCAGAGGTCGCAAAATCGGCAATTTTCGCTTGCGGCGGCGGTTCCGAACAGTCGATACATCCCCCACACGAAGGCGAGCCGCGCCAGCCGGCGCACCCGCCGAGCGAACCCAGGGGAGGGACTGACGATGAAGGGACTCGTCGCAAAGGCCGCCACGGCCGCGACCTTGGTCGGCAGCCTGTCGTCGTCGGGCGGCTGCTATCACTACCAGCGGGTCGTCGACCCGTGCTGGCCGCAGCGCTACAACTACACCAGCCGGCGCGAAGTCATCAGCGCCTTCGCGCCGCAGGTGCAGAACGGCCATACGCTCGACCAGACGTTGTTCAACTACCACTTTATCGAAGGCTCCGGCGAGCTGACCGATGGCGGCCGCGACGCACTCGACACGATCATGCGCCGCCGCCCCGCGCCCGATCCACGCGTCTTCATCGCCACCGCCCGCGACCTCGGCTACGACCCGAAGGACCCGGACAAGCTCGTCGCTAACCGTCGCGAACTCGACGACAAGCGGGCCGCCTCGGTCCAGACGTACCTCGCGGCGCAGACGGCTGGCCGACCGGTCCAGTGGGAGATCGTCGTCCACGATCCGATGCCGGTGAGCGACCACGCCGACCCGGTCAACCGCTCGATCCGACTGTACCACAACGCCTCCATCGGCAGCCTTTTCGGCGGTTCGTCGGCGACGACAGCTAGTTCGACGGGTGCTAGCGGTGGCGGTGCCGGCGGTAGTACTGCTGGCGGCGGCGGCGGTGGTGGAGGTGGCCAGCAGGGCGGTGGCGGCACGCAGCCCGCGGGCCAGGGCAGCGGGCAAGGCACCCGATAATCCAGGATACGATTCCACTGGGGCGGTGTGGGGGCGTCAAGTCGCACCCCGCACCGCCCCGTGCGTTACTGTCGCCGTCGCGCCGCTGCCAGGCGATCATTCGTGCGTTCGCGGCATTTCCTCTCCGCTCAAAAAAAGGCTACGGTTCGGTAGCCCGTCGGCGCAACCCACAGGATCGGCACCGTGACTCGACATCCGCGCTTCCACCGGCTCGCCGCCGGGACGCTCGCCGCCGCGCTGGCGATCGCCGCCGCCGCGCCCGCCGCTGCGCCGCCACGCCCGGCCGCAGTCCTCGCCGAGTCGTTTACCTGGGAAGGGTTCATCAAGTTCTGGCGGAAACAACTCGGCCGCACGTCGGGCGTCTTCGGCACCGTCTTCATGGTCGGCGGCGTCGCCTTCCTGATCATCATGAGCAAAGGGCGCAAGCTGTAACGGAGAAGCTTCCCGATGACCCGCAACTCGCGCCCGCTGGTTTCCGAGTGGGACTCGGCCTCGATGCCGGAAGCGCCGATGTCGCCGGACACGCTCCGCGAGGCCGGCCTCAGTCCCGGCCTCCTCAACGATCTGATCCTGCGCACGCTCTACCAGAACGGCGTCATGCTCGGCCTGGAGCTGGCCAAGTTTCTCTGCCTGCCGTTCAAGCTCGTCGAGGAGGGCATCCGTTTCCTCAAGGACGAGAAGTGCGTCGAAGTCATGGGCGGCGAGATTATCGGCCGGGTGTCGTACCGCTTCGCGCTGACCGATCTCGGTCGCCGCCGCGCCCAGGACGCGATGGCCCAGTGCGCCTACGTCGGCCCGGCCCCGGTGCCGCTGGAGGATTACGTCGAGCAGACTTACCGCCAGGCCGTCACCGGGCTGGGGTGCAGCCCCGACACGCTGCGGTCGCACTTCTCGCACCTGGTTCTCAAAGAGGACCTGTTTAACGCCATCGGCCCGGCGATCATCTCCGGGAAGTCCGTGTTCATCTACGGCCCGCCGGGCAACGGCAAGACGGCGATGGCTCGCGCGATCGGCGACTTCATGAACTCGGCCGGCGGCTCGATCTACGTGCCGCACGCCATCCAGGCCGAGGGCGGAATCGTCACCATCTACGACCCGTCGCTGCACCAACTCGACGACGATCGCCGCAGTCTTATCGACGAAGCCGACGCCCGCGTCCGTGAGTTGCTCAGCACCGGCGCGGTCGATCCCCGCTGGGTACGCATCCGCCGGCCGGTCGTCGTCACTGGCGGCGAGCTGAACCTGGACATGCTCGACCTGCGCTACAACGCGGCGGCGAACTTCTACCAGGCTCCGCTGCACGTCAAGGCGAACGGCGGCGTGTTCCTCATCGACGACTTCGGCCGGCAGCTCGTCAGCCCGAAGGAACTGCTCAACCGCTGGATCCTACCATTGGAAGATCGCCACGACTTCCTCACGGTGGCTTCCGGCAAGAAGTTCCAGGTGCCGTTCGAGCAACTCATCATCTTCTCGACCAACCTCGACCCAAAGGACCTGGTCGACGACGCCTTCCTGCGACGCATCCGCCACAAGGTCCAGGTCCACGCACCGACCCGCGACGTATACGAGAAGATCTTCGCGGCCATGTGCAAGCGGTTGGGCATGTCGCCGTCGCCGGACTCGGTCGAGTATCTGTACAACCGCTACTACGATCAGGGTCGGACTCCACGAGCCAGCGACTGCCGGGATTTACTGGAGATCGTGCAGTCGATTTGCCGATACAGGCGTCAGCCGGTACACCTCACGCGCGACCTCATTGCCGAAGCGGCTTCGAGCTTCATCGCCGAATTCTAGGAGTGCTGAGTGCCGAGTGCTGAGTGTTTTGTTAATACCGTTCTTTCTTTGCATAAACAACTCACTCACCAATAATCACTCAGCACTCCCTTGACGGGGGTCGAACATGGACGTTCGCTGGTCGAAGCTGTTGGTCGGCGGCGTTCTGGCAGCATCGGTCGGCTGCGCCGGGTTACCGAAACAGCCGATGGCGGATGCGGTCCCGATGACGGGCCACACTCCGACGGCGCAAGTGCCCCCGCAGGTCGTCCAGGCGGCCGCGAATGCCCCGGCACCCGCACACGCGCCGGTTGCCGCCGCACCCCCGTCCGACAAGCCGCACCAGCTCAAGCCGTCCACGATCCTCACGATGGGTGCGCTCAAGGAACAGGTCGCCGAGGATAAGAGCAAGCCGGCGACGGAGACCGAGCAGTTTCGCTACCAGGCCCGCATGGACTACCTGAAGGTCGTCCAGTTGGCCCCGAAGTCGCCGGCGGGGTATTTGGCCCTGGCGCGTTCGTATACCGCGACGGACGAGCGCGAGAAGGCGCTGGCGACGTTCCGGCGGGCAACGGCCGCCATCCCGACCGACGCGATGCTCTGGTACGAACAGGGCACGGCGTTGGCCCGCTGGAAGGACTGGCCGGCCGCGATCGATAGCTTCAAGAAAGCCGTCGAGCTGAATCCCGATAGCAAAGTGTACGGCCGGACGCTCGGCCTGACGCTGGCCCGTGCAGGCCGCTACGAAGAGGCGTATCACGCCCTGGGACAGGTCTCCGGCGAGGCCGAGGCCCGGACGTACATCGCCAAGATGCTCAAGCACACGCAACGGCCGAACGAGTGCCGGCAACAGCTCGAACTGGCGTTGAAGGCAAACCCGGATTACGCCCCGGCTCGCGAGCTGTTGGCCGAAATGACCAGTGCGACGAAGGCTGCGGCGCACCAGGAACCGGCGACGGCCGCCCCGGCAACCCTGCCGGCAACGGTGACGGTGGAGGCGAAGCCCGTGAAGGTCGCGCCGCCGCGAATGCCGCCAGTGCTGCTTAACCAACCCGTGATGCCGGCCCACGTCGATGATTGAGTCGCCCGCGCGGCCGGCGTCAGCCGTCTGATTCCGGCCGCGGGTGTAAGACGCACCAGCCGCGCCGATAATTCGCCGTCCCGGTTCGCAATTCCTCCTTCCGTCCCGACTTTGCCTTGAGTCCCCCTGGACGCGCCGCGGTATGATGGGATCGCCCGCCCGTCAGGGATCCCGCCGTGGCCGAGCGCGACGCCTTTCTTGCCGCCATCGCCGCCGCCCCGGCCGACGACCTGCCGCGGCTCGTCTACGCCGACTGGCTCGACGACCGCGGCGACGCCGACCGGGCCGCGTTCGTCCGCCGTCTACTCGCCCGCGAGCCGGCCGGCGACCCCGTCGCCGACTGGCTTGGCCCGCTCGGCGAATGGGTCTACCACGCTGAGTACGTCCGCGGCATGCCCGAACACCTCGTCCTGTCGGCGACGGCGTGGTTGCGGCACGGCGAGCGCATCCGCCGCCTCGCCCCGGTGCGGAGCATCGCGCTGTTGGGGGCTGGGCGGGCCTTGCACGACCTGGTCGGCGGCCCGCACCTGCGCGGCCTTGCGGCCCTGCACCTGACCGGCGCGATGCTCGCCGACGATGGCATCGACCTGTTGGCCCGCTGCCGCCATCTCGCCGGCCTCACGGCGCTCAAGCTCGGCCACAACGACGTGAGCGATTCTGGGGCAGCCGACCTGGCCGACAGCCCGCACCTCGGCCAACTGGAGACGCTGGTGCTGCGCGACAACGGATTGACCCTGGCCGGGGCGATGTTCCTGATGCACTCGAAGCGGCTGCCGCGACTGAGGGCACTCGACCTGTCGGCCAACGCGATCAACGCGGTGGGCATCGACGTGATCCGCCGCTCGCGCATGGCGAAGGCGATCGCCGTGAACGCGAGCGACCAGCAGCCGCCGATCCCGTGGTCGCGACGGCTGCTGGCGGCAAAGTGACGGCACTACTGTTGCCTCCAACTGCCGGGCGGTCGCGGTGTGGTGGCTACGGGGGCAAACTGCCGCCCAGAGCAACGGGCAAGAAGTATCCGGTTTTTTCGTTGACGCGGTATGGCCGGTCTGTTCTAATTATGATGTCGAAGTGGGGGTGTCGCTCAACATGCGCGGCTGCTGAGGTGTTGCCTTGGCACTACCACGAAGACTCTGGTTTGGTTTGCTCGTCTGCGCGCCCGGTGTCACGGGCTGTGCCGACGCCAAGCGGTCTCCCCCCTCACACACGCACGTTTACTGCCGCGAAGCTGCGGTCGACATCGGCACAATAGCGCTAAAGGGCTCGGCGAGCGCAACGTGTCTGCTCGTTAACCCAACTTCTCGGCCAGTCGCGGTTCGGCTCCGTTCTCTGAGTTGCGACTGCTTGTCGGTTGAGTTCCCGGAGTCGATCTTGCAACCTGGCGGGTCGATGCCACTAACTATTCGAGTCGACCTGTCGCACGGCGAGCACTTCCCGGGCGACTTGGATATGGAAATCGAGATATCGTGCGAAGCGATGCCGACGTGCGTGGTTCGTGCGGTCGCGCGGATCGTGCAGGCGGTCGATAGAGAGCCGGCCAAGGCTCGCCGGTGATCACTACAAACGGGAGACGATCATGATGCGCAGGATTGAGACGCAGTTATGCCTCGGCGCGGCACTGGTCGCCGCCGCCTATGCCTGGACGGCCCCGAGCCGTACGCTGTCGGACGCTCAAATGAGGGAAGTCGTGGGGGCAGCCGTATGCGAGTGCAAGTATTATTCGTTGTCGTGCCAACAAAACTACTTCTGTATGATCGCGCAAAATCAGCCGGCCTGTACGGCGGCTGCGGCGACCGGAGGCTGCTGCACCAGCGGTAATAGTGCTACCATCTGCGAAGAAACGCCACTTCAAAATGACAGCATCGTCAAAACGTCGGGTCCCCTTGTCGATTGCGGTCACAGTAAGTTGAACCCCTTCTGCCAATGGAACACGACGGGCGGAGGGCATTGCGTGTGTACCGGAACGAGCATATCCAACTCGGAGTGCTACTGGAGTGATATCGTGCTGTACACGGATCCTTGCGATCGATCGTAGTATGCGATTTGCCCGCGCGCGATATTCGAGCGACGTTGCTGTTCCCGCGCTGTGGACGCAAACGTCGGAGAACCAGGAGAGCGACGATGTCCCTCCACCGCAGGTTGGCCGTTGTTGGCCTTGTCGCCGTGACCGTCGCGTGTCCTCACCACTGCCGGGCCACGACACCGACGATTGAGGAAGCGCTGCAAGCGTACGAAGGAGCTATCCAACGCATCGCGTCGTACGATGTTACGATGCGCACCGCCATCACTCTCAGTGACGAACCGGCTCCCGAAGTGGACACGTCCCCGACGAGTGCCGCGAGGTACAACAACAACAACCGACTTACGAGGTTCCGCGGGCAGGGCGGGGACTTGCGCGCCGATGTCTTCCAGGCATCGCGGCCAGACGTTTTGGTGCTCAGCGGCGTTTCGCGCGCGTACGTTGCAAAAAAGCTATTCCCTCGGGGACGGAAAGGCAGCATCGAGCGAGACAGCAGTTCGCTCGTCGATGAGGACACGTACTACGACCAACTTTTCTCGCACGAAATCTGCCATCTGCCGGTACTCGCGTTCTTCCGGTTGCGCACCGGTTGTCGCGTCGAAGAGGTGGACGCCGAAGGACGGGTGCGCATCCACGCCCCCTTCGGTGGGCCGGACTTGAGCGAGACGGAGTTCCGCATCACCCTCGACCCTCGCTACGGAATGATGCCCGTGCTGATGGAACGTCGATTCAGGATCAAGGGCGAGTCGTGTCTTGTGAAGCGGGCCGCGTTGACCAGGTTCAAACGACTCGATAGCGGGGCCTGGGTTCCCGTCGCCGCGACCATTAATCACTATGCCCGCGCGACCGGCCCCGACAATCCCGTCGGCACCTTTGCCATTACGATCGACGAATCGAAATCGACGTGGAACGTACCGATACCGTCGGACGCGTTCGACATTCGGTTCCCGGCCGGCACCCTGGTCAACGACCTGATGCGTCAAAGACAGTACGTTGTCGGCCCGTCCAATGCCGACCGAAACCTCGATGAACTGGTGGAGCAGGCCAAAACTTTGGCCGCGGAGCGAGCCGCATTGCAACGGAGTTCGGCATCCCGCAATGCGCTTGTCGCGTTGTGGTACTTGCTGCCGGCGATCCTCCTGGCGGGCGGGGTCGCTGTGTGGCTCCGGCGGAGAACCACACGATGACACGTCTTCCCTTAACCCTGGCGGCCCTGGCCCTCACGCTGGTAGTCGCGCCCGCATTCGGGCAGGTGGAGACCATCGAGGGGATGCCGCGCAAGGAAGACTACAGCCTCTGCGCCCCTGTCGCCCTCAGCGTGGCGGCACGATTGCTGGACCGGGACGTACCGCTGGGACGGGCCAAGGTGGAAGTCGGCCCGGCAACTTCGGACGGCGGGCACGATCTTGCCGCGATCGGAAAAGCCGCGTCCAATCTCGGCCTCTATCCGTTAGGGGTTCGAATTTCGTTTGCGGAGTTGGAAGCGTCCGGTGTGCCCGCCATTCTGCACGTCAACCGTTACCGCGACCTCAACCGGATGCACTTCCTGGTAGCGTATTCGGCAGGCCCGATGGGCGTCGTCATCGTTGACCCGCCCCGCGCGGCACAGGTGACGACTGGGACTGCGCTGGCCAACGGTTGGGACGGTAACGCACTCCTCCTGTTTGACAGTCGAGAGGCCGCGGAGGCGTACCGGGATCGACTCGCGTCCTGGGACGCCGGCACCAAGTTATGGCGGTTCGGATTGGCATTGCCCGCGATTGGCGCGATACTGGCCACGTCCTGGGCGTTTCGACGCTTCCGCCACGGATGGGTCGCCGCCCTTCAGTCGCCACGCCTCCGACCGGCACGTTGGGTCGCCGCGGGCGGCGTATTCGCGACGCTGGCGGTTGCCGCCGTCGCGGCACTGTCGCGGCTCTCACCACCGCCTACCTCGTGGGCCAGGTTTCCCGTGCGGACCGTCAATCTCGGCGTGCTCTCGCCCGGCCTTCACACCGCGAGTCTGGAACTCGTCAACGACGGCCCTAAAGACTTGGTCATCACTCGCGTGCGGTCGTCGTGTTCGTGCGTGCGCTGCGAACCGCCCCCATCCGTCGCCCCAGGAAAAAGTGTCCGCCTTCCGCTCAAGGTTGCCGCCCTCGCGGGCCTGCGGACAGTGAACCTCACGTTCGAGTCCAACGACCCGGCGGGGCCGGGGCAGGCTCGTTTAACCTTTGCCGGCACAACTCGGCCGACGATTGTCTACCCCGTCATGACGTTTCAGGACGCCCGCGCCGGCGAACCGGCGCAGGCCGAGTGTTCGTTTTTCGTGGCTGCGACCGATTCGGAGTTAGTCGTGGAGAGTTGGTCTATCGACGGCGGAGTGCCGTCGCAATTGAAAGCCCAAACTGGGTCGACCAAAAGGACGCACTTTACGTTCGACTCGTCGCCAAATCCGAAGTTGGACGAGGTCGTGTTTCAGGCCAGCCTGCGAATGCCCGACCGGCCGTTGAAGACTTTTGGTCGGCTTCGCTTGAACTATGGTCGTGAAGTGTTCGAGTACGCCATACCCGTCAACTGCATCCCTCGTCGTCCGATTCGGCCCGAGGTCGACCACATAGTACTGTCGCCACTGACTGAGGGCATGGGCGGGGGGACCAGTGAGGTCCACATAGCCACCGACCCTGGCGTATCCGTGGTCGTTGAGGAAGCTCCACCCTGGTGCAAGGTCGAACTGGCTCCGCTGCCGGGGGCGGTTCGGATGTCGATGAGGCTCACGGGCGGTGCGGCGACGCACAAGTCGGGGCGTGTCGTGCTGTCGTCCAACAGAAATCCCGCGGACCGGTCGGAGGTTTCCGTCCAGTATTACGGGATGCCCGAGAGGTAGCGAGCATGCTCGACCGCGTGCGAAGGCTCGGCGTGACGCTCGTTGAAACGGTGGTCGCGATCGCGATCGTCGCGATTCTTGCAGGCCTACTCGTGCCGGCGGTCGCGAAAGTGCGGGAGGCGTCTCACCGAACGTCGTGCCGCAATTCGCTTCGGCAGTTGGTGCTGGCCGCCCAGAACTACGACGCGGCCAAGGGTTGCTTGCCTCCCGGCTATCTCGGCCCGCTCGACCCCGCGATCTCGCGACGCGACCCAGCCCTCCAAGAGAAGAACCAGTGGGTCGGGGTTCACGCCTTCTTGCTGCCGTACCTGGAATTGGACGCGGTCCACCGCAGATTGGACGTCGATTGGAGCCTCGAGCGGGCGGGCACCCCGTGGTGGGTCGGCGACGAAACGTACGCGGCCGCGCAGACGCGGATCGGCTTGCTCGTTTGCCCCTCCGACAGCCCGGAGGAAGCCGAGAAGGTCGCTTTCTACAGCGGTCATCATCGGGTCGACGACCGGGCGAGTTGGTTTATCAACCACCGTATTCTCACCCGCGGACATGGGACGGACTTGGGCCGGAGCAACTACGCCGGGTCGGCCGGTCGGTGCGGGGTTGTCGGCGTACCCTCCAGCGACCTGTGGGCTGGCGTGTTCACCAACCGCTCTCGCGTGCGGCTCGCGGAGGTGGGGGCCGCCGACGGGACGGCTAACGTCTTATGCTTTGGGGAGTCACTTGGCGGCCGATATCCCGGCCCTCGTAGGTTCGCGTTCAGTTGGATCGGCATCGGCTTTGTCAACACACTACATGGCATTCCGTCCGAAGGTGACTTCCGCACCTTCAGCAGCCGCCACCCCACAGGCATTCATTTCGCGTTCTGTGACGGCTCGGTCCGTACCCTTGGCCGCGACATGCCACGACCGCTATTCATCCGCCTCGGCGGCTACCGCGATGGTATGAACGCCGCGCCGCCGGAATTGTAGGCGAGCTCCACTCGTCCCACACGTCGAAATGCCGATGCCCGCGCCGGTGTGTGCATACCATGACTCCGACGCCGTA